>NZ_FUYE01000009.1 GCF_900167535.1 Prosthecobacter debontii | reverse complement strand
TTCACGGGATCAACATCTCGGTCCCCATCGCCAAACGATCCGGCTCAGGGAGAGGTCGATGACACGAGAGCCATGCGAGCCTTCCCAGAAGCCGGATCATTCGGCGGTGAAGCCATGTGACACCGCTCAAGCCCCCTCCTGAGTTCGGAGCCCCGGCTTCAGCCGGAAGTGCAGGACCTAACCAACGATACTCCCGCACCCCAGATTCCGCCTCAAGGCGGTGCTCCGAACCCCGATCCCGGAGCGCGGGCGTCCCGCCTGCCGTTTCACGCGTCCTCGCGGGAAACCGTTCTGACGGCATGAACCCTGGCCGAGTTGATGAAAGGAATCCTGTTAGAGGCTTGATCCGAATCTCCCGAATGGGATAACACTCTTGGTCAAACCCTAACGATCCACTCTGGAAGTCCGCGCCTATGGAGACCCGCCTGCTCGATGAAGCCACTTACCGCGCCTTATTGGTGGCCCCCATGCGGAATGTCACCGCCGAAGCCCAGCCTCAGGTGGATATCTGGCCTTATGTTGCCGCCGTGCCTGCTGCGGATCTCCAAGGGCACGAAGTGTGGAAGGGCTACGTCGAATGTATCTATCGTCCCGCCACAGACGCCTATGATCTGGTCCACGTCTGCACTCGGCGTCCCAACGTCTTTCTCGTCATCGTCGTGGATCGCCTCCAACCATCGGTCTTGGGACATCACCTGCTCGATCTGAACAAGCTGTATGGTGGTTAGGTAAGGGGGGACCTCACATTCAGATTAAAGGAAGACGACACCTTTGAAGATGAGGCCGTATTCGAAGGCTAAGGGTGGCGTCGAGACCAGCCGCCCTCCCCGATCTCGCAGGGATCACCACTTCCCCACCTGGGCCTGAAAGGCCCAAGGAGTCAGCCCAAGGCGCAAGCCCTGGGAGCACGTCACCCGACTCTCGCCCACCCACCGTCGCGGCCTGAAAGGTCGCGGGAGAGCCTGCGATCAAGTCCAGGGTGATCCCCGCTATCCCGCGCTCCGTCAGAGCGCTCCCGTGGCAAGATGATCCCTGCTACACCCACCCAGGGCTCGCGCCCTGGGCTGAGTCCAGCGCCCCTTTGGGCCGCATTCGAAGGCTGACATAACATGTCATCCAGATCATCCGCCCATCACGCTCATTTCACCCGATGCCGCTGGCATCCGACCCGTGGGCCAATACCAACGGGCCAAAAAGTTTCCACGCCCTCCGTTTTCACGCCCCTTTGGAAACTCGGAGTTTCCAAAAGGTTTCCACTTGTTTCCATGTCTTCCAAGGGCAGTTTCCAAAAAGTTGCCGCCATGTTTCCACGGCCTGTAAAAGTTTCCAAGTTTCCACCCCTAGACAGGGAAACTTGGAAACTTTTTTTGTGAGGTGAAAAGGGGGATTCATACCAAGGCAGCAAGACAATCCTTTTACGAAAAAGATTGCCAGTTCATGCATTTATGATGGTCTGATGCATGGCAAACTCGCAGCATCTGGAAATACTCAACCAGGGCGTCACGGCATGGAATGAGTGGCGCAAGAACAACAAACAAAGACAAAGCCTTGATCTCACAGAGGCGCAACTCAGCCATAAAACATTTGTTAAAGCAGATCTCAGCGGAGCAGATCTAAGCAAATCCTTTCTTTTTGGAGCGGACTTGAGAGGAGCAGATCTTTCTGGAGCGGAGCTTTCTGGGACTGACTTCAGAGAAGCTGACCTCAGCGGAGCAAATTTAAGAGAGGCAGATCTAACCGCCGCGTGTCTTATGAATGCCCAGTTCATTAGAACTGATCTGATAGGAGCTACCTTGCATGGTGCTAACCTATCATATGCCGTTCTCACTGATGCAAAACTCAATGGGGCAAACCTGATTGATGCGGATCTGTCCTTGGCGGATCTTACTTCAGCAGACCTTCGTGACTCCAAGCTTCAAGGTGCAAAGTTCTTGGACTCCCTCCTAATATGCGCAAATCTGAGCTATGCCCAATTTGGCACAACAGTCCTCGCTAATGTGAGACTCAGCACCACTATTGGCCTGGAGTCCGCCATTCATAACTATCCCTCCTCCATTGGTATTGATACCCTTTATCTGTCCAAAGGCAAGATACCCGAGGTCTTCCTGCGCGGCTGTGGTGTACCGGATAGTTTCATCACCCAGGCCAAGGCCCTCATTGGTGCTGAGGAAGGGATTCAATTCTATTCCTGCTTCATCAGTTACAATTCCAAGGACGAAGCGTTTGCCACTCGTTTACATGCACGGCTTCAGCAAGATCATGTGCGGGTTTGGTATGCCCCGCATGATATTCAGGGAGGTAAGAAACTGCATGAACAGATTGATGAGGCTATCAAGATTCATGACAAGCTTCTCATCCTGCTTTCCCCCAACAGCTTGAAAAGCGAGTGGGTGATGACGGAGCTGCGCAAGGCCCGCAAGGCCGAACGGAAGACGGGTCAACGGAAGCTCTTCCCGATAGGTCTGGTGGACTATGAGACACTGAGAGAGTGGGAATGCTTCGATGCCGATGGCGGCCAGGATCTGGCCGTGGAAGTAAGGCAGTATTACATCCCTGATTTTACTCTTTGGAAGGACCATGATGTCTTTGAGAAAGAGTATACACGTCTGCTTAAAGACCTGCGTGCAGAGGCTAAGCCGATCCTCTGAATCCTTGATGGAGTTTCCACTTCAGTCCTTTTTATATCCCCTGGAAACTCCGAGTTTCCAACTTGCTTCCACAAGTTTCCACTGCTCCCCAAGCACGTTTCCAAAATGTTTCCGCTGGGTTTCCTGGCTCGTAAAAAGTTTCCAAGTTTCCGTGTCTAGGCATGGAAACTTGGAAACTTTTCAGTCGTCGTCCTCATCTCGCGATGACTTCGGTTTGGGCGGGAGCAGCTTGTTTTTAGATCCGCTGATGAGGCCCTGCTCCAAGGCTTTGGCAGCCCATTTACTGATGGTTCCTTTGGGTTTGCCCATGAGCTCGGCGATGTCCACCTGCTTCTCCACGCCCTCATTCACATGCTGGATGAATTGCTCATACTCGCTGGTGATGGCGAGCTGGCAGTCGATGTGGGCGAGGCCTTCGTCGCTGGTGGTGAAATGCCAGAGGAGATCGGGAATGGGCTGGCCGGTGTTGCGGCTGGGTTTGGCGAAGTGGGTGGTGAATTTCGCCCCCGGTTCGGCATCGGTCTTGGCATTGCGCAGTTCCAGGATCCAGGAGCAGGCATCCTCGCGCTTCGAGTGCCCGCGCATGAAGCCGTTGCGCCCGGCGTGGTGGATGACGATGACGGTGATCTTGCGCCGCCGCAGCTCCAGCAGCCATTGACCGATGGGCTCGTAATCGCTGCCTTTGTTTTCATCCACCCCACTGGCGAGGGCGCTGAGGTTATCGAGGATCACGCATTGGAAACCGTGACTCACGATGAGGCTGGTGAGGGCCTCCCGATGCTCCTCCAGGCCGATGTTCAGACTGCACCCGAGCGCTTCAAAGAGGGTCTCGTGATGCAGATACTGCACACGCTCACCCAACCCCAGCAGACGGGTGCGCTGCTGGGTCAGCTCCAGGGGCATTTCACCATCCACATAGAGCACCGTCACGGGCTGCTCTCCGGCCTGCCACAGCCCCAGGGAGCCCCCCTGGGAAAGGGCGAGCGGCAGGGCCATAGCCAGCCACGTTTTCCCCACCCCGCGTGGGGCGAAGATGAAACCGAGATCGGCCGCGCATAACCAACGATCCAACAACTTCAATCGTGGCGGCAGCAGCGCATTCTGGAGATCGCTCGCCGTGATGAGGCAGGGGCTGAGATCCAGAGGCCCGGCGGACCTTTCCGACGTGTGGAGAGCGAGGGCGGTGTGCTGCTGTAGCGTCTGTTGATAGCTGGGGTGTTGGCGTAGGGCTTCGGTGATGTCTTGCATGGGATGCGTTCTTGGTGCTTTGTTCTTGGTTCCGGGTTAGAAGGTTGGAAGGGGTGGGCGTAGGCTGGGTTTGTCCGGCTTTGGATGTGTTTCGCCTGTCCATCTCGTTGCCGGATAACCCGGCTTTTCGGGCGGGGTGGATGCTCTAGGGTCGGGCATGGCGAAGGATCGGTTGCGGTTGCAGGGGTGGTTTCGCATCGCTCGAGGAGGCGGGTTATCCGGCGACGGAATCCAGCGAGATAGGCTTATCGAAGGCCGGACAAACCCGCCCTACTTCGCCTCCGTCATGAAGAGCTGGCTGAGCGTGTCCGCATGTTGAGCATGACCGGAAGGGGTGATGAGCGGGGCGAGGTCTTTACAGCCTTCCGGCAGGGCATAGACATCCACGGAGATGCCTCCGGCGTCTAACTCGGCCAGCCACGCCGCCGCCGCTTTCAGGCCGGAGGCATCGGCATCGGGGACGAGGCGCAGGTGCTTGCCACGGAGCTGGTGCAGCAGGGCGGGATCGCGGGCAAAGCGGGAGCTGGCGCTGGTGGCGGCGAGGATGGCCCAGGGCTGCGGCGCATCCACGAGTGCCCAGGCGGCCAGGGCCTCGATCAAAGCGATGGCGCCTTCCACGAGCAAGACATGCGTGGCCGATCCTAACCATCTTTGCCCAATGAAAGCCCCTTCACTGCCGGGCAGGTTCTTGGCCTTGAGCGGGCTCCCATCGGCGCGCCAGAAAGGCTCCCCATCCAGCCGCCGAGCCTGAGCAAAGCTGCCCTCATGCAGGAGGTAGCAGGCCTGCCCATCCACCAGGCCGCCGCTGAGGAAACCGTGCCGCTGGGCGAGATCCACGGCATCCGGCCGCATCCCCCGCTGCTGGGCGATGCGCTCGATCAGGGCAGGTTTCAGCGGCCTGAAGGCGGGCCAGTCTTGGCGCTGCTGCGCCTGTCGGTTCGTTTCGTGTTCGCAGTTCATGGTCCCAAGCGTGCGTGTCAAAAAGAAGCTAGGCTGACGGCAGGCGCGGGCTGTGGGTGCACGCGGGCGATCCTCATTCAGCAAGTAACCCAGAGGACGCTGGGCGTGGGCACTGGACTGCGTGGCGCTGCGGAGCTTGTGGCGCAGCTCGCGCTCGGTCCACGGCGGCTGGCAGTGGCTGTGGTTCCAGGCTTGCAGCAGCGGCAGGGCGTCGGTTTCACCCAGGGCAAACCCCTGCACCAGAGCGCATGCGGCCCGATAGGTGGCGCTGTGTCCGCCGCTGCCGGAGATGGCGGGCGGCAGGTGCTGGAGATAAGCGGCAGCGCGGTCGAGCGGGGACATGGGGGAAGAGGTTCTTGGTTGTTGGTTCCTGGTTCCTGGTTCCTGGTTGTTGGTTCCTGGTCCTTGGTTGTTGGCGATTGACGGACCTGCGGTGTCAACTCAGGCGGCGAGCGTGGTGGGTGTGAGGACCTGCCGTGTCAAAGGGCGGGGGCGACACGTGTCGCCCCCTGAGCTGCTGGGCTGTAGGCCGGATGTGTTCAGCGCGGTGGAGGCCGTTGGCTCTTCGTCTTGCTTCGCTGAACTATCCGGCCTCTGGGAAGCTGGGGAGTCGAACGGATGCAGGATGTTCTCGAGTCATCGCGCGTTCCCTGAGCCGGATCATTTGGCGAAGGGGTTTTTCGTGTTAGCAAAGTCCATGGCGCCAAACACATCCGGCCTACGACGATGCGCCTGCCGCTGATGAATGGATGATTGGTTAAGCAGGGCTATGCGCTGCCCCCCAACCATCCATCCATCATCCAATCATCCCGCCCTTCCCCCACGGGCGCGGCTCTCGATGAAGTGACGCAGGCAGGGGAAGTGGATGAGGCGGGTGCCTTTGCTTTGGCCTTCTTCCTTCAGGGAGGAGAAGCGGAGGTGACCTCGGTTCATGAGGTCGTAGAGTTTGGCTTTGGTGAGGCGGCTGTAGTCGCAGGCCTCTTTGACTCGCAGCCACTCGGGCTGCCCGGCTGTTGTGTGTGTATTCGCATCTTTCATGCGATGAGGACCGGATGAATCACCGTGGCAAGACGCAACTTCTTTTTTCAAAGAGGTCACGGAAGTGGCTCAAGCAGAGGAGCGTAATTCATTGATGAATAAGGCGTTAGACTAATTCAAAAAAACGCGATTTTTTTAACCCGATCTGAGTGGATCAAACCCCGGTCGGCGGATGGGATTAACCAAGGGTTTGTCAAGAGCGAAGACGGTTTTTTCAGCCCCGGGAGTCGTGCCGAGGGAAATCTGAAAGAGAGGGCACCACATTGGCCTCATCCGTCTCACTCAGAGGATCTCCAGCCGATTCAAGGAGGCCAGCAGATTGAGGTCAATCCATCCCCATCTGCTGGCCTCCCCGAATCTGTGGGAGATCACACCTCTTCCAGACGGCCCGTGTCTGGGGTTGTCCCGTTTTCTCTTGAGAGCAGGGTTCGGAGCAGCGCCTTGAGGCGGACCTCAGAGAATCAACACATCGTTGGTTAGCCTCTGATCCGACTGAAGCCGGGGCTCCGAACGTGGGCGGAGCCGGGGCATTCCTTCCGGACTTCACCACCCTTTGAAGAAGGCGGACAACAGTGTCCGCACGCCTCTCCATCAGGCAATCACTTGCCCACAAACAGCAGGTAGCGCCAGAGGTCGCCGTAGCCGTGGCTGATCTGGCAGATGAGGGGCTGGAAGTGCTGGCGCAGCTGCTCCATCACCTGCCCGTCCATGCGGACATGATTCACGCCCATCCAGCGGCGGAACCAGGCCCAGCGGCTCTCATGAAAGTCCACGACGGCGATGACGCCGCGCTCGCTGAGGTCTTGCCGACACAGGGAGATCACCTGCTCGAAGCCGGGGTTGATCATCGTCAGGCAGTAGCTGAAGACCACGAGGTCAAACTTGGTGTTCACCGCGATGGGTTGGTCATAAGCCTGATGCAGCAGCCCGACACGGCCGCCATAACGCTTCAGTTTGGGCCGGGCTTGGTCCAGCATGTCCTTTGACAGGTCCAGTCCGACGATCTGGGCCCTGGGGAAGCGCTCGGCCAGTTCCACGAGGTTTTGCCCGGTGCCGCAGCCGATCTCGAGGATGCGCTCAGGCACCAGCATCTGGGTGGCGGCCCGCTGGATGATGGACTTCCGGCCAAACAGGAAGGCCCAGCGCGTGAGGTCATAGATGCGCGCATGCCAGCGGTAATAGCCGTTGAGTGACTTTTGGTTCGTCGTGTCTGAGCTCATGCGATCACATCGGCTAATAAGGTGCAACCGTAAGTGCCCACGCGGTCCTGCAGATGCAGGTAATCGGCCAGGGGTTGGGTGTGAGTCATCTGCAGGCGCTCCCGGGCGAAAGGCGGGATGAAATCAATGACCGGGCTGGCAGAGCGCATGAGGATGCGGGTGCCGGGGCGGCTGTTTTCCAAAATGAGCTGCCACTCTTCAGCCAGCGCTTGAGGCTTATGCGCCGCCAGCCAGTCCTGATGATCCAGCAGCACGTAGTGGGAATACGGGCCGGGATTTTCACGCAGGAAATTGGCGACGGTGGTGCTGTGGGTGGCGAGGCGCCCTGCCCCGGCGACCAGGGCGGACTGGTGCTCTTCGCGGAGATAATTCGGGCAGCAGTCGCGGGTGTAGTGACCGGTCAGATAGACGCGCCAGAAGTAGTTGTCCTGAAACGGCACCTCCGTGAGCACCTGGGACAGCTTGGACTGGATGTAACCTTTGAGCCCACCGGGGAACTGCGCCTCGATGAGCCGAATCTGGGCGCGTGGCACCCCCAGCATGGTCATGGCCATGGGCTGACGCACCAGCCAGGACACGAGACCATTCCACAGGGCAGGTTTCACATGCTCATAGAGGGCCTGCTGAGCGTGGAGATCTGGGGCATGCAGGAGAGCCTCCACATAGTCACGCACACGGGGGCTGCGCAGGAACGTTTGCAAGGCGATCCAGGCCATCTGTCCCGCCGTGCCGCGATAGTAGAAGGATGGGTTTAAGGCCGACTTCTGAAAGTAATAATGCTTCGAGCTCCAGTAACGCAGCGCATAGGGGTGAAGCTGATCCTTCACCTCACTGAGGAGGCGTCGGAACTCGGGATGCTCCCCATAACCGAAGAGACGAAACAGATCCTCAAACTGCCCGCGCTGAATCATGGCCAGCTTCAGTTGCAGCAGGGCGTTCTGGCGCGGGTTCATATCCACCGCGTGAATCTCCGCCGGACCCTCCAGCAGATAATCCAGGGCATTGCACCCTGCACTGGTGATCATCACCACACGGCTATCCGCCTGGAGATTCATCATCTCGCGATCCAGCCGAGGGTCTTCCCAGCAGGTATTATAAACCAAGTTTCCCCCATGCACCCGGTTGAAGATGACATCGTGGGCACGATGGGTGAAGGGCGTTCTGGGGGGCTTTTGCGCGAGCATGACCTTCACTCAAACCGCACTCCCTGCCCCTGGCAGGTTCCTTCGTGCAAAGAATTCGTCAGAGACGGGGCCCGCATCCGCAGGTCTGGCGCGCGGCTTGCTCTGAGGTTTCCGACTTCTCCTCAAGTGTGCATCCTGCAAGCTGATCCGAAGCTTATGGACCTGCGATTCCACGAAAATCCACTTTGGAAACCGTCAGCTCTGTGAGAGAACCTTGCATTAGCATTCGCATTCATTTCCGTGTCCTTTCCTTCCCCTCCGAAACTCATGGCATCTGAAGCCGAGGTGCCACTCGTTTCGGCACAGCGCATCTGTGAGTGGACGGTGCGCATCACGGGCCTGGTGATCCTCGTCATTGCCTTGAGTAATCTGGCGATGTGGTGGCTACCGCCGTTGCGCTTCATCGCCACGTGGCCGGGGATCATGATCATGCGGGCCAATACGGCGCTGGGTCTTCTCTTCAGTGCCCTCTCCCTGCTCACCTGGCTGCGGGCACCACGCACCGGTCCTCACCGCCTGCGCACCCTGGCGATGACCTTCGGCGTCTTCGTCACCATCCTCGGAGGTGTCAGCGCGTTTCAGGATCTGGCAGGCTTGACCTTGGGTTTCGATGAATGGTTTGCCCCAGCCACCTTCCCTGAGGACCAAGCCAACCGCATTGTGGTGGCCCCCGGTCGCATGAGTCTGAACGCCGCCTTATCATTCTTCATGTTAGGCCTGGCCCTCATCGGGCTCGACTGGAGCCTGGACATCGGGCGTGTGCGGCGAGTGTTTGCAGCCCCCATTCTGGCTGTTCTATCCGCTTTGCCCGCGTGCTTTGCCCTGGTCGGCTACCTCACCGGGTCATCGGGCTTCACAGGCATTCTGCGCTCCACCAATGTCTTGCTGCATGTGGCGGTCAGTCTCGTCTTAGGCGCCATGGGGGTGCTCGCTCTGCGTGGAGATCGGCAGCCCATCCGGCGCATCCTGTCGCAGGGCGCAGGAGGCACCCTGCTGCGCTGGCTGTTACCCGGCTCCACCATCTCCCTCATCGTCCTGGCCTGGCTGGTGGGAAAAGGCCGCTCCTGGGGCCTGGTGGCACCGGGGGAAGGCACCGCCTTCATGCTCTTCGGCGGGCTCATCCTGCTCTACGCGCTCATCGTCTCCGCCAGCCGTGCCCTGGATGTGCAGGAGCTCCGCGCCCGGGATGCCTGGTCCGCTCTGCGGGAGGAAGAACGGCGCAATCAGTCCCTCCTCAAAACCTCCCTGGATGCCGTGATCCTGATGAGTGACGATGGTGCCGTGATGGACTGGAACGTCGCCGCAGAACACACCTTTGGTTGGCGGCGGCATGAAATCATGGGGCGCAATCTGGCCGACTGCATCCTGCCGGAACCTCTGCGTGAACTCCATCATCAGGAGTTAAAAACCTACCTGGACACGGGCATCAGCAAGGTCATCGGCCACCGCTTAGAAATGACCGCGCTGTATCGGGATGGCACCGAGTTCCCGGTGGAATTCAGCATCAATGCGGTAACCTCCGCCGACCCGCCGATGTTTGTGATCATCATCCGCGACATCACCACACGGAAAAATGCGGAGCGCGCGCTGCGGGAAGCCAAAGAACAGGCCGAGAAAGCCAGCCAAGCCAAAGACGACTTCCTCGCCGCTCTCTCCCATGAGCTGCGCACCCCGCTGACCCCCGTGCTGCTCACCGCTGCCGAGCTGGCCCACGATCCCCTGGTCTCCGATGATGTCCGGAACTCCCTCGCCATGATCGAGCGGCATGTCACCCTGGAGGCACGGCTCATTGACGACCTCCTCGACCTCACCCGCATCTCCCGTGGCAAGCTGCACCTGAAACCCGAGCCCTGTGACGTGCACGAGGTGGTCTGTCACGCCCTGGGCATCATCCAAGACGATGCAGCGGCCAAATCCCTCACGCTTTCCGTCAATCTCACCGCACGCGCCTCCCGCCAGATGGGGGACCCGGCACGGCTTCAGCAGGTGTTCTGGAACCTGCTGAAAAACGCGGTCAAATTTACCCCCGAGGGAGGCACCATCAGCGTCCACTCCTTTCAGGATCACGAGGCCAATACGCTGGTCATCGAGGTCCGTGACACCGGGGTCGGTTTTCCCCAGGAGAGAGCGGATCAGCTCTTCCTCCCCTTCGAGCAGGAAAAGACCAACGGCTCCCATCAGTTCGGTGGCCTTGGCCTCGGGCTGGCCATCGCCCAGGCCATCGTTCATCTGCATGGAGGCACCATCTCCGCCCGCAGCCCGGGTCTGGGACAAGGCTCCGTCTTTAGCGTCAGCCTCATCGCTCAGGATTCTATTTCCCTGATTCACGACCACCCCGCCGAAGAGAAGTCCCTCCGCCCGCCCACCGGCCAATCCCTGCACATCCTCCTGGTGGAAGATCACGAGCCGACCCGCCTCGTGCTCGCCCAAATGCTGCGGCGCGCCGGGCATCAGATCCTCACGGCGGAGAGCATCCAGCAGGGCCTGGAGCTGGCACAAAAGAGCGATTCTCCACTCAACCTCGTGATCTCCGATCTGGGTCTGCCCGATGGGTCCGGTCTGGAGCTGATGCAGCGATTGAAAGCTCAGCATCTCGTGCCCACCGGCATCGCCCTCTCCGGCTATGGCATGGAAGAAGACCTCCGCCGCAGTCGTGAGGCCGGGTTTGCCAGCCACCTCGTCAAGCCGGTGAAGTTTGAGCAGCTTCAGCAGGCCATCGCCGCCTTGATCTCTGAGTAAACCGAGCCTCACAGAGGGGGCGTGCGGTATGTGCCTGCTCTCACATTCTTCACGGCCCGCCTCTGGACAAGCCCCCACTCCCACGCCACGCTAAGACCAACTCGAATTTCCTTTTCCCCATGCCCATCTCCGCCCAACTCACCGAAGACATGAAAACCGCCATGAAGGCCAAAGACACTGTGACCCTCAATGTGGTCCGGGGCCTGAAGTCGGCGATCAAATACGCCGCCATCGAAAAGCATGGCGCTGAAGGTGAACTGGAAGAGGCCGAAGCCATCGCCGTGGTGCGTAAGGAAGTGAAAAAGCGCCAAGACTCCGTGGCCAGCTACGAGGCCGCCAACCGTGCTGACCTCGCCGAAACCGAAAAGGCCGAAATCGCTGTCCTGGAAAAATACCTCCCTGCCGCCATGAGCGCCGACGAGGTGGAAAAGCTGGTCAACAGCGTGATCCTCGAGCTGGGAGCCACCAGCAAGAAAGACATGGGCGCCGTCATGAAAGTCCTCGGCGAACGCGCCGAAGGCCGCGTGGATAACCGCACCCTCTCCAGCGAAGTGGGCAAGCGACTGGCTTGATCTCAGAGCAAGCAATGCCACTCGGTTTCATCAGGCCGAGTGAGACAGGATTGACAAGATTCTCAGGATTTACAGGAGAGGTAAAAAACCATCCTCAATTTTGGTGGAATCCCGTGGGTCACATTCAACGCTGATTCTGCTCTTCAATCAATGCCAACGGCATTGTGTCTCTGAGCCCAGGGTTCTCTGAACCCTGGGATGTAGGCACGAAATCGCATCATTCGTAATGCAACCCCAACGGGGTTATGTCCATCGTCGAAGGCTCACCCGAATGTCCGTTTGGGACACCCCTATCCATGCCGTTGAACATCCTGCATGGACGAAACCCCGTTGGGGTTTGCCGACATGCGGCGGGAGATGACATGGCCTACCCAGGGTTGTGCCAACCCTGGGCTCAATGCCGCAACCCCGTTGGGGTTCCCCATTCTACGGGCTGCCCGTTTATCAAAGCCCCAAGGTTTATCGACCAAACTCATGAGGGTCTGGGAGAGAGATGCACCGTATTTACAGACTCGATCTAAAGTTTGTTAATCCTGTCATCCTGTAAATCCTGTCCAAAACAATCCACGCCTTCTCAACCGGCCTTTACTCGCCCTTCGTCCGCTCCAGCGCTCGATTCCAGCCTGCCATCAGAGCCTTCCTTTGGGCGGCTTTCATGGCGGGTTCAAAGCGGCAGTCACTCTGCCATTGGGTTGCAATCTCGGCCTGGTTTTTCCAGAAGCCCGTGGCTAAGCCCGCTAAATAAGCGGCACCGAGAGCGGTCGTCTCCGTCACCGTCGGACGCACGACCGGCACGCCCAGAAGATCGGCCTGGAACTGCATCATGAGGTTGTTGTTGCTGGCCCCGCCATCCACCCGCAGCTCGCGCAGCTTGACTCCGGCATCAGCCTGCATGGCATGGAGGATATCCGTGACCTGATAAGCGATGCCCTCCAACGCCGCCCGGGCAATGTGGGCCTTCGTGGTGCCACGGGTGATGCCACACATGAGACCGCGCGCATACGGATCCCAATGCGGAGCCCCCAGACCGGCAAAGGCGGGCACGAGATACACGCCCCCGGTGTCTGGCACTTGCGCAGCGAGCGCCTCCACCTCAGAGGATTTCTTGATGAGGCCCAGCCCATCCCGCAGCCACTGCACCACCGCTCCGGCAATGAAGACGCTGCCTTCCACGGCGTATTCCAACGGGCCATCGCCGATCTGCCACGCCACGGTGGTCAGCAGATTGTTGCCTGAGGCGATGCGCTTGGTGCCGGTATGCATGAGCATGAAACAACCGGTGCCATAGGTGTTCTTCACCATGCCCGGCTTTGTGCACACCTGACCGAACAACGCCGCCTGCTGGTCTCCCGCAATCCCGGCAATCGGGATGCTGCCGCCTAACAAGGAAGTCTCACCAAACACGCCGCTAGAAGGCCGCACATCAGGCAGGGCGGTGGCAGGCACGCCGAAGAGTTTCATCAACTCCGCATCCCAAGATCCTGACGCGATGTCATACAGCATGGTGCGGGAGGCATTGCTCACATCCGTGGCATGCACCGCCCCCTCCGTGAGCTTCCAGAGCAACCAGGAATCCACGGTGCCGAAAGCCAGATCACCAGCCTTAGCCAGCTCTTTCGCCTGAGGCACATGCTTCAGCATCCAGTGCATCTTGGTGGCGGAAAAGTAAGCGTCCACCACGAGACCGGTCTTGTGCCGGATCATCGCCTCCGCGCCTTTGGCCTTGAGCTTATCACAAAAAGCGGCGGTGCGGCGGTCCTGCCAGACGATGGCCTTGCCCACCGGCTTGCCGGTCTTCTTGTTCCAGGCCACAGTCGTCTCGCGCTGATTGGTGATGCCTATGGCCGCGATGTCTTTGGCGGTGGCTTTGGCCTTCTTCAGCACCTCCTTCATGGTGCGGAGCTGGGTGGTCCAGATTTCCTCCGCATCGTGCTCCACCCATCCGGGCTGCGGATAATGCTGGGTAAACTCTTTCTGCGCCGTGGCAATGACCTTGCCCTTCTTATCAAACAGAATGCTCCGGCTGCTGGTGGTTCCCTGATCAAGCGCGAGGACGTATTTCATGCCTCGATTCTTCATATCAGAGCCCAGATGACAAGACTGCATGCATCATGGAGCGCGGGTTTCCAAACCTGCGCTTTAGGATCCATCTTCGTGTCTCTTGTGCAGCGCCATAGGCGCGACGCCCCTTAGCCCAGGGTGTAACCCTGGGTTCCTGCAATAAGATGTCCTTCGAAACGGTAGAGCCCTGCCAAGGGCGGAACTCGACTCATGCGCCGCCCCTGTGGGGCTCTCTGTGAAAACAAACGACTCGGAATGCCATGATCCTGGGGTTGCACCCCAGGCTGAGGAATACCGCGCTTGGGGCTCACGGCTGCGGGGTTGGAAGCTCATCGCTCCAGGGCTCATCACCGCGTCTCCTGCCCGACGAAGATCAGGCAGTCATTCGGATCAATCACGTGAAACTCCGTCATGCCGTAGGGCCGTTCGGCCAGCTCCGTGATCTTATACCGATCCCGAAACGGCTGCACCCGCTGCCAGATCTCCTGGATGTCCTCCACCTCGATGTAAATCTCCGCATGACCCCGCACGGCCTCCATCACGGATTCATCATGCGCTTTGGTGAAGTGGATCGTGCAGCCATCCTTCTCGACGATGCCGTAGTCCGCCGACTGCAGCACCACCTGAAAGCCCAACACCTCCCCATAAAAGGACACCGTTTCCTCCACCGACGCTGCTGCCAGGATCGGACTGATGTGTTTGATGCGCGAAGCTGACATAGCGAGTGAAGTGAAAAAGTGGATCTTCGTTAACCGACCGAGCAGATGCCCACGGCCTGCTTCAGTGAAGCCAGTTTATCTGGCCGTTTCGGGATGAACTCTTGACCGAGGTATCCGGTATAACCCGTCTCCTGGATGGCCTTGATGATGGCGGGATAGTTCAGCTCCTGCGTCTCATCAATCTCCGCCCGTCCGGGCACACCGCCAGTGTGGTAATGGGCAAAGTAAGGGTGCTGCTTGCGAATGGTGGCCATGACATCTCCCTCCATGATCTGCATGTGATAGATGTCATAGAGCAGCTTGAAATGCGGTGATCCGAGCTTTTCACACAAGGCCACACCCCAGGCACTGTGATCACACATGTAATCTGGGTGATTCACCTTGCTGTTCAGCAGCTCCATCACCAGCGTCACGCCCAGCTTTTCACACAGAGGCATCAGCCGCTTCAAGCCAACCACGCAGTTCTCCAGCCCCTGCTCATCATCCATGCCATCGCGGTTACCGCTGAAGCAGATGACTTGCTTGAAACCCGCCTCCGCGCTGGTCTTCAGCAGCGGTTCATAGGCCTCGACCAATAGATCGTGATTCTCCAGCCGATTGAACCCATGCGGGATGCTGCCAATCTTTTTGTTATCCGGTCCCTTCGCCGTGGGGAAGCTGACCATGGCGCAGTGCAGCCCGTGTTTCTTCAGGGTGGCAAAGTCTGGTGGATCCAGCAGCTCGATGGACTCCAGCCCGATCTCCTTCGCGGCTTCACACATCGTCTCCAGCGGGATGTCCTTGTAGCACCATTTGCAAACGGAGTGCTTCACCTTGCCTGCTGTGGCATCTGCCGCCCAAGCTTGCTCCTGCAGCATGGCCACCACGGCTGCGACACCGAGGGAGCGATTGAAAAACTGACGACGGGGGATGGAGACGGGGTTCATGAGGATCAAACGTAACGAGACACGCCCAAGCTTTCCAAGCAGAATCGAGATCACTACCAATTTAACCGTCCCCCCCTTTGCTCACCTCAATACGACCGAGTCACATGCAGCCGGACAAAGCGCCGAGAGTTGGCCCCGGCAGCCAGCGTCTCCCGCACGGTGACGAGGCGCAGGGTGCCTGTGCCTGGAGTATCTGAAAGCACCACCCCGCCGTTGCTCCCAATGGCGGTGGTGCCAGCGAGGCTGGTAGCGATGGTTTTCCAAGTCACGAGGTCGGCACTGGTCTGGAGCTGATAACTGAGATCGGTCGCCGCGCTGTCTCGCCAGAATCTTAAAATGTGCAGCGTGCTGCCTGCGGAACCGGGCTGAGTGCTGGTGGTGAGTCCCGGTTCTTCATCCTTCACCCAGGGACTGCGGCCAAAGGCGTATTCATGGAGATTGAAAATACCGTCGTTATCCAAGTCGCCATAGGGATCCAGATAGAAACCGACGGGCTCTTCCGGGAAATGTTCTGCCAACCAGGCTTCATAATGGGTTGGGCTGGGGGCCGAGGCATAGTTGACGATGAGCGTCGGGCGATTGCCTGCGGTGGTGTTTTCTCGGCTGGAGAAACGCTGGGCCGTGAAAGTTTGGTTCTCATCCCCGATCAAGATCCAGCCCTGATTGCTGCTCGGAGTGGCTTTCCAATCCAAAACGTCTTCAAGCAATTTAGCACTCTGCCAAGTGGGATAGGGATCTGAAAGGGACGAACCAATCACGTAACTGGCCGAGGCCTGCGCCTCATAGTCTCCCCCTGGATTCGTCCAGGCGGTGGTGTTGTAAAAACGATGGTTCCAGGTGGCGTCTCCGGTGGTTGCCGTAATCCCATTACCTCCTGGTGAGCCTGCATTGGAGGTGCCTTCCCCCCAACTTTCAGACAGTCGATGCAAATTCATCGTGAAGTCCTGCCCCACTTGCATATTCAGATGCAGACGTAACGCCGCTGAGGTGAAGGTCACATCCGAAGGCAGACCACTGACATCGAACTTCATAACCGCACGCCGGACCTTGTAATTGGCGCTTTCCCCGGTCTTTCCGGCAAAAAGATAGATGCCCTTGGCATTGCTCGTGACCGATCCGTTCGGCTCATACAGGGTATTGTCCGCCACCGCTGTCAGTTGGATCGGGGTTTCAGCGACAGGCTGCACTTTATAAAGGATACCGGCTGGCCGACCGCCGCTCAATGAGGTGACGCCTGAGGTCGTTTTCACGGCGATGTAAAGCTCTCCCGCTTCATCCTCGCCAAAGGCGTAGATGCGAGCGGAAGCGGGTAAGCTATTGAATGGCGTGACTTCACTCAGAGCAAACACCCCCGGGGTGGTTTCCTCCAATCCCAAAAGCACTCCGCCACCGTTACCGATGCCATTCTCGGCATAGTCTCCGAAGAGATACTTCCCCTGCAAACCAGGAATCGCAGTGCCACGATAGACATACCCTCCGGTGATGGAGGTGCCGTATTTCGGCATCGAATCCGTGCCCTCCAAGCTCGCACTCGGATGCGCATATTCGGCAATCGGGCCAATGAGGCTGCCACCGCCATAGGGCGTGGTGTTGTCAAAGTCCAAGCTCCCCTCCTTCACGCGCCAGCCATAGTTTCCACCGGAGGTGATGAGATCCACCTCTTCCACATCATTTTGCCCCACATCCGCGCAGAACAATCGGGCAGGTCCCTCTTCAGGCGTATCGAACGAGAGGCGCCAAGGGTTGCGCAGCCCCCAGGCATAAATCTCCTTTCGCTCCATGCCCACCGAATTGGCGAACGGGTTATCCGTTGGGATGCCATATGCGCCGCCTGGGCCGTTGGTGCCGAGCGGGTCGATGCGCAGGATCTTGCCCAGCAGCTTGGTCTTGTCTTGGGCGTTGCCGAGGGTTCCCGTCACCCGACCAGGACTGGAAGTGCCACTGCCGCCCGTATGCCCCTCAGCATTGTCATTGGCGCTGCCGCCATCCCCGCTGCCGATGTAGAGCATCTTATCTGGCCCGAAGGCGAGCTGGCCGCCATTGTGATTGGGCTGCGGCTGGCCGTAACTCAGCACGAGGCGCTCGGTGGTGACATCGGCGAGATTGGGATCGTCCTCAGACACGCGGAACTCCGCAATCACGGTGACACAGTTCTGCGGGTCCGAAGAATGATCCGTCGCAGTGCTCGCAGGAGCGGTGTAGTTCACATAAAACCGCCGATACCCCGGTGCGAAGGGATGCTCATAATCGGGATGAAAGGTCATGCCTAACAAACCACGCTCCGAATAGCTGTTCAGGTTGGTGCCGACAAACACACGGTTCAATCCGCTCGCGGAGAGATCGAGGAACAGCTTGGGCTGGAGCATCCCCTGGCTGAAGATGTAGATCTTGCCGATCTGATCACAGATGAAAAGCCGCCCGCTGCCATCCCCGGCGTGGGTGATGTTGGTGGGGGCGTGGATCTGGCCATCACAGATGTTCTTCAGATACAGCGAGGGAAACGCCCCCCATAACCCCATGGGTAAAAAGAGACTGAAGGCGAGGCAGCGCAAAAGATTCATGAGCCAGAGCTTTGGGGGACAAGGTATTGCACCAGAAAGCCCCGGCAGCAGCAAGTAAAACTCCGTGAACTTCCGGCCTTAAAGCCTCGCTGCTCAGGTCACTCGGCCCGCCCTTCGAGGAAATCCAGGGCCTTCACCAGGCTCGATTGCACCAGATAATGATTCAGTCGTGGCGGGAGCTTGGGCTTGAGACGCTGATGCTCCGCCGCGAGAGCCTCCGACAGCCGCTGAAGCTCAGCCAGATGGGCCGAGGGATCACGATCACGAAAAGCGTGGTCAGCAATGAGGTCCAGCCGCTGGCGCAGCAACTGGTGGAGATGGGAAAACTCAGGATTCACAGGGATTTATCGACAAGCAAAGACGCCGCACGGCGCGGCTGCGGGTGGTAGCCATTCATGCTGGCCCGCAGCTTCTTAGCACGATCCACACAGGCCTCAGCTTTCTGAAAATCTCCCGCCGCTTTATAAACAGCGCCGAGATTGATGTAGGTCT
Organism: Prosthecobacter debontii; assembly: GCF_900167535.1. Taxonomy (NCBI): domain Bacteria; kingdom Pseudomonadati; phylum Verrucomicrobiota; class Verrucomicrobiia; order Verrucomicrobiales; family Verrucomicrobiaceae; genus Prosthecobacter; species Prosthecobacter debontii. The sequence goes on along the minus strand of NZ_FUYE01000009.1, from coordinate 237,433 downwards.
GTGAGAGATCCCCCGAGTCCGCCTGATCATTCGAAAGGCTCTGCCGAATCGTCAACGCATGCTCATGCATCTCCTGCGCCTGCTCGACCTCCAGGTTGCTGTAATATAGCACCCCGAGATTGTTAAAAACGCTAGCCACCCGAGCGCTGTATTCACCATCCGTTTTGCGGAAGATTTCCAGCGCCTCTTGGTAGTGCTGCTCCGCACGGGTGTAGTCACGGAGCTGCTTGAAGATCATCGCCAGATTGTTTTTGATGATCGCCACCTTATCACTCTGGGCGATGCCGCCTCGCTCGGCGATCTTCAGGGCTTTCTCATAAAACTGCGAGGCGAGATCCATCCGGCCCCAGCGATCATACAGATGCGCCAGCAAGGAATGGATGCCCGTCAGCAACTCCGGGTCCGGCTTACGCTGCTCCTGAGCGCTGAATAGCGCCTCACGATACAGCGACTCGGCCTTGCGGAAGTCTCCCTCTTTCTGCCGCAGATCTGCCAGCACGCTGATCTGCTCCACCAGATACCCGATCTTCGAATCGTCGTGATAAGCCATTCTCCGCGCCTCTTCGACACTGCGAGAGGCGGCAGCGAGCTGACGATCGAGAGGGGAGTCCACGGCTTTAAAGGGCTACACGAGGCCAAGTTTTCTACTAACTGGCATCGCGATAAGATTGAGCAAGTTGGGCGATCTGATTGCGGGCTTGAGCCATCATCTCGCGAGACACCCCTGCATTCTCATACCAATGGGTGTAGGCATGATTGTCGAACATGATGTCAAACTGAGAGATCAAACGCTCAAAGACAGCGGCAATCCCGGTGTGATTGACCAAAGCGAGACCACTGGAGGCAAAGCCTTCCGGGGCTGTCTCGGCATAACCAAGTTTCAGACCGCCAGAGGCGGGCATGTAGCTGGCGTAGTTCAAAGACTTGCGGATGCTGGCCATGTTTTCATCCACTTCCTTCGCCTTCACATCCCCACGGAAGAGGGCGCTGGCGGCGAGGTAAACCCCCTGCTGCCAATCGATGGCCGCAGTGAAGTTGTCTTGGGCAAAGGTCTCACGAGCTAATTCAGGGAAATTCGGGCGGAGTTGCCCCTCCTGCCCGGGGCCACGCATGGGAGCGAAGCTGGCGGTCAGGAAGTGGTTGCCAGGGAAGGGCACGAGGTTGGTCACGAACTCACTGAGATCCGTATTCAGCTTACCAGGGAAGCGGAGTGAAGCCGTCACCGAGCTGACGATCAGCGCGATGATGTGATTCAAGTCCATGTAATTCGGGCTGCGATTCAGCTTGGCTTTCGCGATGCGGAAGAGCGCCTCGTTATCCAAAATGACCGCGCCATCCGCATGATCCAAGATGCGCTGAAGCGTCAGGATGGCGTTGTAAGGCTCGACGGCTGAATCGGAGATGAGGGGCGAGGGGGCCACCGAAAAGGTGAAGATGCGCTTCTTCGGATAAGCCTGACGAAGACGCTCTAGAATGAGCGAGCCCAATCCCGAGCCCGAACCGCCACCGATGGAATGCGTCATCAGGAAGCCTTGCAATCCTTTGGTCTTCTCCACGGCACTATCGATCACGTTCATGATCTGATCGATCACGCGCTCACCTTCCACATTGTAACCGCGAGCCCAATTGTTCGCGGCCCCTGGGATCTTCCGGACGATGCTGCTTTCATCGAAGAGCTGGGACATGTCCCCGCCCTCGATTCGGGCGATGACTCCAGGCTCAAGGTCCACCAAAACGGCGCGGGGCACATACTTCCCATCACGCACCTTGTGGAAGAAGACTTCCATGTTGGTATTAGCTGCGACGGCGGCGCCATCTTTAGGCGTTCCCGCCTCCGTCAAGCCATGCTCACGCAAAGCCAAACGCCAAAACCGATCGGCGATTTGGTTGCCACACTGACCGACGTGAATGCTCAAAATCTCTCTCACTATGTTTCCTCCGGGATGGTTCTTTGAAATCTATTGATGCTGATGATTGGCGATACAGATCAGCGACGGCGCTCTACCAGATCGCGCAAGCTCATGGTGCTGCGTGGGTCATCCATGGAACTGGAACGGGAAACCGTCTCCCCAGACACGTCTTGGATCTTCGCTTTGGCCCCGCTTTCTTCCGCCACTTGGTAGCTCTGGATCAACTCCTGAGCCGAGGCTCGAAGGCCATTGATCTGCTCTTCGGACATGCCCTCGTTCAGATACCAATTGGCAAAGGCTTTGCGCTGCCAGAGCTTGTCAAAGTTGTGGCAGATCCGATCCAGCACGCGGGCAATCTCCGTGTTGTTCGCCAGCAGCACCATGCTCTTCCGGTGAGAAATACCGGACTGCTCCACATAACCAATTTTGAAAGCGGTCGGGATCCAGTAAGTCAGCGGCAGCTTCTCACGCATCGCCGCGAGCGCAGCATCTGCCAGCGGCTTATCCTCCATGATGCCGCGATACAGAACCGCGGTGCTAAGGAAACGGCCTTCCATGGGTGAACATGCGGCGTAAACCGAGTCGTTATCGAAGAGAGATCTGATCATATCCTCGATGCCCATCTCCTCGAACTTGCTCCGGTCAGGAGCCGTCAGCGGGGCGAAGGCGCACATCAGGAAGTGCAGAGAGGGCTGCGGCACCAGATTGGTGAGCAGCTCACGCAGACTGATTTCCACCGTCAAGAAACCGCTGAAACGCATGGACGCCGTGATGCCCGCCAAGGCCTCGGTAATGAGCAGGTTCAGGTCATCCACCGTCGGGCTTTCGATGTTCCACTTACGGTGGGCCAAATCAAACAGGGCCTCGTTATCAAAGATCAAACACGCATCGGCAGCACGGCGCAGCGTGTTGAGGGCAAAGACCGTATTGTAGGGCTCCGTCACCACGGAGGAGACCTGCGGCGAGGGCAATACCGCGCAGCTCAACACCGGATATTCAGGATACTTTTCCTTCAAAGACTCGATGAGCAAGCAGCCCAACCCTGAGCCGGAACCGCCGCCGATGGCATGCAGCACAATGATGCCGCCGACATTGTCACACTTATCGATCTCGAAGTCCAAGCGGCTCATGACCTCAGGCAGCACCTCACGGCCGGCTCCGAGATACCCCACGGCGAAGTTTCCCCCCGCACCTTCCGTGCGCGAGATCAAATTCGCCGGGTTAAACAAAGACCCACTGGTGGACTTCACTTGATTGATGACGCTGGGCTCCAAATCCACCATCACCGCTCTTGGCACGAAGCTACCGCCTCCAGAGTCGCCAAGGCTCGAAAAGAAAGCACTCCAATTTCCACGTGGCGTCGCTCCTCCTGCGGTCTGACCCGTGAGGGGATCGATCCCGTGTTCCTGACAGATGGTTTTCCAAAACGAAGCGGCAATCTGATTACCAGCTTGGCCGATGGAGACGACAATGGTGTTATTAACCTTCATTAAGCGGCTTTAAATTTCAACGGTTTCTATTATAAATGAGAATATTTGCAAGAAATGTTCTCGGAAACGAGAGGTTGGGGCAAATATGGCTGAGATGGCTGTTAGCAAGAATGATCCCAAGCTGCACGAAAACTCGGTGCTGAGTCACTCTATCCCTCGTTGAAGCTCTACGATAAGCTAGAGATTATCGGTATTCATTGAGCTTTCCAAACAAAATAATGGAAAGCGCTCGCAAAATTACGGCATGGCTTGCCTTGGGTTAAGCTCCTTCCAGAGATCGACGGCGCTCCGCGATAGGCTCCGTCGGGTCGGATCCCCAACTTCCACCGGAATCGCTGACCTTTCAAAGCGCTCCCCCCTTCCCGCCTTGAGCCGGGTCTCCAAACTCTGATCGTGAGCGGGCATTCCTACAGCTCATCAGCAGAGAGCCTGGAGGCGGTTTCTACCTATTCCGGTTGGGATTCGCTGCGCCACGTGACGCTGGGTTAGATCTCGCAGCTTTCCTCCATCGACCGAGCCCCAGAATCAAAACAACAAAAAGCCCTGCGAGGTATTTCCTCGCAGGGCTTTTGAAAGCGAATCACTTCGCCGTGGTGAGGAGTCTCAGGGAGACTCTTCCAATTACTTCTTCTTAGCTACCTTTTTAGCGGCCTTCTTTGCAGGGGCCTTCTTAGCAGGAGCGGCTTTCTTCGCAGGAGCGGCCTTTTTAGCAGGAGCCTTCTTCGCAGGAGCTGCCTTCTTTGCAGGAGCAGCTTTCTTCGCAGGGGCGGCTTTCTTGGCCGGTGCCTTCTTTGCAGCTTTCTTAGCCATATTGTTGTTCCTCGTTGTTGTTGTTGGTTGCTTTGTTTGTTTTGCCGCAGGAGCAGACTTGCTGCTTCCACGGACATTCTTTTCAGCAGCACCGGCCTTAGCGGCGGCGCGCTTTTCCTCGATCGCAGCCTGTGCAGCAGCAAGGCGGGCGACGGGAACACGGAAAGGACTGCAACTGACGTAGCTGAGACCAACGGAGTGGAAGAACTTCACACTGTCCGGGTCACCGCCGTGCTCACCGCAGATGCCGAGCTTGATGTCAGGACGTGTGGAGCGGCCTTTCTCAATGGCGATCTTGACGAGCTGGCCGACGCCGGTTTGGTCGAGGCTAGCAAAGGGGTTCTTTTTGAAGATCTCATTCTCAGTGTATGGGAGCAAGAAATTGCCCATGTCGTCACGGCTGATGCCGAGAGCGGTCTGAGTGAGGTCATTGGTGCCGAAGCTGAAGAATTCAGCGGTCTGGGCGACTTCATCGGCGGTCAGAGCGCCACGTGGCACTTCGATCATCGTTCCGACGCTGTAGCTCAGCTTCACCTTCTTCTCCGCCTGTACCTGCGCGGCGACCTGATGAACGATCGCGACCTGGAGGTCGAGCTCTTTCTTGAAGCCGACGAGAGGGATCATGACTTCAGGTTTCACCTTGATGCCCTTCTTCTGGACTTCAGCAGCGGCTTCAAAGATAGCGCGGGCCTGGGTCTCAGTGATTTCAGGGTAGGCGATCCCCAGACGGCAGCCACGGTGGCCGAGCATCGGGTTGAACTCATGAAGAGCGTTGACGCGAGCGGTCACCTTTTCCGTGGTGATGCCCAGCTTCTTGGCCAGGTCAGCCTGGGACTTGTCGTCATGAGGAACGAACTCATGAAGAGGTGGGTCAAGCAGACGGATGGTGGCAGGCAGGCCTTTGAGGGCTTCAAAGATGCCGATGAAGTCTTCACGCTGATAAGGAAGGATCTTCGCGAGAGCGGCACGACGTGCAGCTTCGGTTTCAGCCAAGATCATCTCACGAACGGCGTCGATACGATCACCTTCGAAGAACATGTGCTCCGTGCGGGTCAGACCGATGCCTTGAGCGCCGAAAGCGATGGCGTTCTGAGTCTGCTCGGGGTTGTCAGCGTTGGTGCGCACCTGCAGGCGAGTGGCCTGAGAGCACCACTTCATGAGCTGGTTGAAGCTCTTGAACTTCTCGGTTTCCTGAGCGGCCTTGTCGCCACCGATGGTGCCGGTGATGATTTCGGAATCGGCAGTCTTGAGCTGGCCGGCGTAAACCGTGCCGCTGGTGCCGTCGATGGAGAGGTAGTCACCTTCCTTGAACACTTGGCCAGCGACGGTGACCGTCTTCTTATCATAGTCGATCTCCAGAGCGGAAGCGCCGCAGATACAAACCTTACCCATCTGACGAGCCACGAGAGCGGCGTGGGAAGACACACCACCTTTGGCGGTGAGGATGCCTTCAGCAGCGATCATGCCGCGAAGATCTTCCGGGCTGGTTTCGTTACGGACGAGAAGGACTTTTTCACCCTTCTGCTCAGCGATCACAGCGCGGTCAGCGTTCAGGTAAACTTTACCGGAAGCAGCACCAGGGCCCGCAGGCAGACCGGTGGCGATGGCTTTGGCTTTCTTCACGTCGGCCAGATCGAAGATCGGAGCCAGAAGCTGGTCAAGCTGGTCAGCTGGGTTACGCAGCACGGCGGTTTCCCAATCGATCAGTTTTTCCTTCACCATGTCGATGGAGAACTTCAGAGCGGCAGCGGCGGTGCGCTTACCGTTACGGGTCTGAAGCATGAACAGCTTACCCTGCTGGATGGTGAACTCGACGTCCTGCACGTCTTTGAAATGCTTCTCCAGGATGGAGCGCACTTTCAGAAGCTCAGCGTAGGGCTTCGGCATCGCGTCTTTGAGTTTCAGCACAGGCTCAGGAGTGCGCACGCCGGCAACGACGTCTTCACCTTGAGCGTTGATGAGGAACTCACCGTAGAATTCGTTAACACCGTTGGCTGGGTTACGGGTGAAAGCCACGCCGGAACCGGAGTCGTCGCCTGTGTTACCATACACCATGGCCTGCACGTTGACGGCGGTGCCCCACTCAGCAGGGATGCCATACTTACGGCGATACACGATCGCGCGGTCGTTCATCCAGGAACCGAACACAGCGCCTGCAGCACCACGAAGCTGATCCCATGGATCGTTCGGGAACACTTTACCGGTGCGCTCCTTGACGAGAGCCTTGAAGCGCTTCACCAGCTCCTGCTGGTCGTTAGCAGTCAGGTCGCTGTCGATGATGTCTTTATGATAGACTTCGTGTTTGTAAGCTTCGATGACGGTTTCGAAAGGCTCGTGATCTTCCCCTTCGCGCTTCTGCACGCCGAGCACCACGTCACCATACATCTGGATGAAGCGGCGGTAGCAGTCCCAAGCGAAACGCTCGTTCTTGGTCACGGAAGCCAAGGAGAGAACCGTCTGGTCATTCAGACCGAGGTTCAGAATGGTATCCATCATGCCAGGCATGGAGTCACGTGCACCGGAGCGCACAGCAACGAGGAGTGGCATGCCTTTGGCATCACCAAACTTAGCGCCCATGATTTTTTCCATGGCGGCGACACCGGCTTCCATCTGCTTCTGCAGTTCGGTTGGGTAGCTGCGCTTGTTGGCGTAATAATAAGTGCAGACCTCTGTGGTGATCGTGAATCCAGGAGGCACTGGCAAACCGATGCGGCTCATTTCAGCGAGGTTTGCGCCTTTGCCACCAAGCAGAGCTTTCATGGAGCCGTCTCCGTCCGCTTTTCCTGCTCCAAAGGAATAAACGTATTTGATTGCCTTGCTGCCTTTACTCGCTGTTTTTGCCATAGAGGTTGTTGTTCTTTATCGGGTCTTTAGGGGTTAGATAAACTGACTGAGCGCCGATAATTGTCGTGCGATTATAGGATGCAAGCATTAGTTGACAATGAAAAGTTGGAGAGCGACGCGCGGACTGACGTGCAATTGATCCGAGCATAACGCCAAACGTGTCATGTCTGAGCGCCCAAACACACGTCTTTGATGGATGACTTATTGACGGGCGAACGCGTTTTTGATTTAACATAAAAACATCCACCGAGGCTTTTCGCGACTGATCGCGAGCGCCAACCGTTGATCGCCACCACCAACTTTTTATTCCATGAAAACGCCCCCCCTTAGTCTATCTCTCCTCCGCCGCGGCTTCACTCTGATCGAGTTGCTCGTCGTAATCGTCATCATCGCCATCCTCGTTTCTCTCGCGGTTCCAGCCACCAACTTGGTGATGAAGCGTGCTCAAGATCTGAAGATCAAAACCGTCCTGAAAGATCTTCAGGTCGCCATCGGTCACTATCGCACGGAATACAATCGGTTCCCCATCAACCCCGATGATCTGGGTGGAGGTGATTCAGACATTGAACCATTCCTGACCGACGGCACATCTCAGCCGATGGTCAACATCCTGACTGCGAATGTCGATTCCAGCGGAGCCTCCACAAACATGAATCCTAAGGCCATCAAATTCATTGATCTCCCCTCGGCAAAAAACAATCTGTTTGGAATCATTGATCCGAGCGGCGGCGCCAATGACGGAACGCCTGTGCAGCTCGTGGATACTTGGGGGCTACCTTACAAAGTCCTGCTGGATACCAACTACGACAATCGCATTCAGAATCCTGACAAATCCAACAACGATCAGCGCATCTCCACCGATGCTCCCGAATATCTCAACAGCACCTCTGCCATCTACAGCTTCGGTCCAGACCGCCAAGAGTTCACCAAAGACGATATCGTCTCCTGGCGCTGAGCCTTGTTAAAAACTTCAGCCCCTTTCAAACGCCGCCTGAGTTCATCTTGGCGGCGTTTTTTATTTTCCTTTCATCACGCATCTTCACTGCGGTAGAGTCGCGGAACCCGTGTGTTGATATTGGTCAGCACTTCATACGGGATGGTGCCAGCCCACGAGGCGATTTCCTCAGCGGAGATACATTGCCCGCCTGAGCTACCAAGCAAAACAACCTCATCGCCATTGTATGCGGTGCCTTGCTCCAGATTCACCATGAGTTGATCCATGCAGACCCGCCCCACGACAGGGTAACGCTGACCACGCACGATCACTTCCGACTTGCTGGAAAGCGCTCGAAAATATCCATCACCGTAACCCACAGGCACGGTGATCATGCGCACCGGATGATCACTCTGCCAAGTCGAGCCGTAGCTTACCGGATGCCCGGCCTGGACCACTTTAAAATAAGCCACTCGGCTTTTCCATGTCAGTGCCGGTTTCACCGTGATGGTGCGCAAGCATTCTTGGCTGGGGTAAACTCCATACAACAGGATGCCAGGGCGAACGAGATCGAAATGACTCTCGGGGAGTTGCAGGATTCCTGCACTGTTGGCCATGTGCCGCATCGGCGTGGGTAAGCTGCGCCGCTCATAAAAAGACAGCACTTCCTGAAAGCGCTCCACCTGCAAACGCGCGTGACCGAGATCCTCAGCGTCGGCATTAGCAAAGTGAGAAAAAATGCCTTCCACCTCCACGTGCTGACAACTCAGTGCCGCCTCCAGCAGCGTCTCCGCATTGTAATAGTGGATGCCGATGCGCTCCATGCCGGTATCCACTTTCAGATGCACACGCGCACGCTCCCCAAGCATGGAAGCCACTTCATCAATGAGGCGCAGCTTTTCCACGGATGGCGCTGTCAGCGTCAGGTTGTATTTAAGAAAGAGTGGAATCTGCTCCCCGGCTATCCCGCCTAGCACCAGAATGGGCGTCGTGATGCCTTCCCGCCGAAGAAGAATGCCCTCCTCCAAAAAGGCCACGCCTAAATAGTCTGCTCCACATCGGACCATGTGCTGAGCCACCGGCACCAAGCCATGTCCATACGCATTGGCTTTTAAAATGGTCATGACCTTGGCTCCTGCCACATGCGTGCGGATCGCTGCGAGGTTTTCCGCCAGCGTCGTGAGATCCACCTCCACATGCGTGGGCCTAACGGCTTCTTCGTCAGCAAAGATCGTCGCGGGAGGACTCATCACGATTGCTTCCGTAACACACGCAAACGTTCACGTCCTGCACGTCCCTCATAAGCCGACTCAGGCACATAATCCTCAATCACCGTCCACTCAGAACTGAAAAAAAGCTGATCCAGCTCAGGCACAGGCAACCCAAAGGGCGGGCCACTTTCTCCAGGCTCCATGTCCGGATTGATAAACCATACGCCCACCAACAAACCACCGGGCTTCAGCAGCGCATGCACCGCACGCACATAATCCTGACGCATCGACGGTGGCAGTGCACACAAGCATGTGTGCTCGAAGACATAGTCGAATGAAGCCCGCCACTGTGGCAGCGCAAAGAGGTCCCCCAAATGAAAACGTGCGGCATGATCAGGATGCGTTGCCTGAGCGCGCTGCACTGCGGTCGTCGCAATGTCCACCCCATGAGCATCCATCCCCGCCTGCGCCAGCATCACCACATCATGGCCGATGCCACATCCTGGAACGAGTGCCTTTCCCTCAGGTCGATATTTCCCCACCCAGGCTGTTAAGGGGGGCGATGGGATACCTTTATCCCAGGGGGTGTGTCCTTCGACATAACAACTTTCCCAATCAGTCATACGATGATGCGCACAGAGGAAACGCGGCATGCAACTCGCGCAAGGTGATTCCACCGCCTCACTCAGGTTCGTCTCCAACCAAAACGGGGAACCCGATCAGGTCCCCCGTTAAAGCGTCAGGCGTTTTGAGGCCGCAAGAATTACAAAGCTGCTGCAATGGCCGCACCGATTTCGCGAGTGCCCACTTTACGGGTGCCTTCGACACCGGTGTAGATATCACCCGTGCGCAGACCGTCTTCGATGACTTTGCGCACCGCATTTTCAATCGCGACGGCTTCTTTCTCCATCCCCAGAGAGAAGCGCAGGAGAAGAGCTGCGGAAAGAATCTGAGCGATCGGATTCGCAATGCCTTGTCCCGCGATGTCGGGAGCGGTGCCGCCGCTTGGCTCAAAGAGACCGAAGTAAAGACCATCACCTTTCGGCTTACCCAAGCTGGCGCTGGCCAGCATGCCGAGGCTGCCGCAGATCATGGCCATCTCATCACTGAGGATATCGCCAAAGAGGTTTTCTGTCACCATCACGTCAAAGCTGCGAGGAGCCTTGATGAGCTGCATGGCCGCATTGTCCACATACAGATGAGAGAGTGTGACATCGGGATACTGCTTGGCGATTTCCACCATCGTTTCCCGCCACAGCACACTGTTCGTGAGAACGTTGGCCTTATCGACAGACACCACCTGTTTACGACGAAGCTGAGCGGCCTTGAAGGCGACGTGAGCAATGCGCTCGATTTCGCTCTTCTTATAAACCATCGTGTCGATGACCTCGATGTCACCATCCGCCAACTCGGTGCGGCTCTTCGGCTGACCGAAGTAAAGACCACCCGTCAACTCGCGTACGCAAAGCACGTCGAAACCACCCTCCACCAGATCAGGCCGAATGGGAGAGGAAGCGGTCAGCGCAGGGTAACAAATCCCTGGGCGCAGATTGGCGAAAAGACCGAAGTGCTTACGCAGAGGCAGAAGAGCACCGCGCTCAGGCTGCTCATTGGGGGGCAGCTTTTCCCACTTCGGACCACCGACAGAGCCGAACAAAATCGCGTCGCTCGCTTCACAGGCAGCGACCGTTTCCGCAGGCAAGGCCTTGCCCACAGCGTCGATGGCAGCACCGCCGACGAGTTGGCGGTTATACTCGAACTTAAAATCCGCCTTAGCAGACAGGGTATCGAGAACATGAATAGCCTCAGCCATGACTTCAGGGCCAATGCCGTCACCGGGGAGGACTGCGAGTTTAAACGTGCGACTCATAATAATTGGGGCGGGGTTTATGGACGAGGATCGTGTCTCCGGCAAGGGCAGAGAGAGGTAGCGGTGATTTACCCCAACCACCGTCTAACCGCCCCTCGATCGGCCTAACATACACTGAGCTTCCGACATTTTAGGATTGCCTTCGAAGCCGCGTGTCCATACGCTGTGTTTACAACCATGAAAAAAACCCACTTATTCATGTCGGCCTTCGCAGCTCTGGCTCTGTTCCATTCACAGCCAGGATTTGGGCAGGTTGCCGACATCAATACGCAGCCTCCTGCCGCCAACAATTCAGCTAAATCCATGGTCAAGGTGAACCCTGGTTCAGGTGAAATCCTGATCATTGCCATTGATGATCCCTTAAGCGGCTCCGAGATCTGGCGCAGTGATGGCACAGAAGGAGGCACGACCCAAGTTCGTGATATTGTGACAGGTTCAAATGGCTCGGCACCTGTATCCCTGACCACCGTCGGTAATCGTGTTTACTTCACCACGACGCAACCAAGCAACAAGCCGAGCCTCTGGGTGACCGATGGCCAGTTCAGTGGCACGACAAAGCTCATGGAGTTCACGACGAACAATGGCCCGGATCGATTGACCTCGTTCAATGGGAATCTCTTTTTCGAAGGGTTTAGCAATGGCTTCGGCCGTGAACTCTGGCGCTCCAACGGAACGACAGCGGGGACCGTCCAAGTCCAAAACATTAACGAGGCGAACGGCCTAGGATCAGCCGTTAACCACTTTTTTGCGTTCGGCAACACCCTGTATTTTACGGCAACTGACGGGAACCGCGGACGGGAGATTTGGAAAACCGACGGAGTCAACGGAGCTTCTCTTCTTCAAGACATTCGGCCAGGCAGTGACACCCCGTTTCTTAACCTCGACCCGGAATTCACGGGCATGAACGGCAAGATTTATTTCGTGGCCGATACAGTCGGCGTCGAAGGGGCTGAGCTGTGGGTGACCGACGGCACGGCCACGGGAGCCCAGATTGTCAAAGATCTCATTCCCGGCACGGCCAGTTCATCCCCTCAGTCGCTAGCAGTCATGACCGTGGCCGGCTCACAGGCGGGAACTTACATCTATTTCTCGGCCAATGACGGCACGAACGGGCGAGAACTCTGGAGGAGTGATGGGATTACGGGCTTGGCGGGCAAGACGGAATTGATCAAAGACATTCGCGGAGGCAACGGCATCGGTTCAAATCCTGGTGATCTCACGGTTGTTGATAATACTCTCTTTTTCACCGCCAATGATGGCACCGGTATAGAACTATTTCGTAGCACCGGTCGGACCACCGACGCCACACGCGTCACAGATATCAATAATGCGGCAGGGGAATCCGATTCGAATCCAAGCAACCTCACCCCCTTTGGCAGCAAGCTTGTTTTCACCGCCGTTAATTCTGCGGGAAACCTCTTTTTATACAATTGTCCAGCGCCCACTGGCAGTATCAAACAGATCAAACAATTTGACGTGGGTGCCACGGCTTCACACTTCACTGAAATCGGAGGCTTGCTCTATTTCCTCTTAAAAACTCCGGTTGAAACAGACCAAGCTTACGTCACCGAACTTTGGGTCACGGACGGCGAAAATGCGAATGCAACAAATCGGGTCAAGGCCTTCCAAACAGGCAATGCAGGTTCATCCCCCAAAGAGCTTCGGGTCGTGAATGCTGAAGAAGCCTACTTCTCAGCGACTGACGGAGTCCAGGGAGAAGAACTCTGGAAAACGGATGGAAGCGAAGAAGGCACGAGTTTGATCAAGGATATCCGGCCCGGGAGTGAAAGTTCAGAGCCTCAACTCATCACGCCCGTTGACGATAAAGTATTCTTCACTGCGGATGATACGGGTGCGAATCGTGAGCTGTGGCTCACAGACGGCACTGAAGGCGGAACAGTGCTCGTTAAGAAAAGCGATGACAGCGAGATTCATAGTACGGGAGCGAGCAATCCCGAACACCTCGCCAGCATCAACGGATTGCTCTATTTTGCCGCCAGAGGCACTGACGAAAGCGATGACAGCATCGGGGTAGAACCGTGGGTCGCTGATCCAGCCACCGGGATTGCCACTTTGATTGCCAATATCGGTGCTGGGGGTAACTCGTCCTCACCGACCAATTTCGTCGGTTATCAATCCAAGGTTTACTTCGTGGCCTCACAGAGCTTGAGGGAGATTAGTAACCCGTCGGTAACCATTCGCACCACTGCCAACGGGCTTGACGGTCCGACATCTCCCACGGAGGTGGTCGTTCTGGGCACGGGCAGCAGTTCCGCACTCATCCTCAACGGGAACTCGAGTAAAGGCAAGGAACTGTGGAAGAGCAATGGCACGTCTGCCGGAACCCAGATTATCGACATTAACCCGAATTCATCGTCCGATCCGCAGGAGCTTACGGTGGTGGGTTCCTTTGTGTATTTCTCCGCCAATAATGGCACAACGGGCCGAGAGCTGTGGCGCCTAGGTGGCACCTCTGCGACGGCAGCCATCGTCAAAGATATCGTCGCCGGATCAGGCAGTTCAAATCCCGAAGACCTCATCGAGGTCGGGGGCAAACTCTTTTTCACTGCCGACGACGGTAAAAATGGCCGCGAACTCTGGGTGAGCAGCGGTGCCGCAGGAAACACCATCATGGTCAAAAACATCCGCCCAGGCATTGAGAGCTCAAACATCTCCAACATGCGCAATGTGGATGGGATTCTGTGCTTTTCGGCGGATGACGGGGTGAACGGCAATGAAGTCTGGATCTCCGATGGCACTGCAGCCGGCACAACAATGCTCGGTAACATTGCCCCGTCCTCGGCCTCTTCCAATCCGGCAAATTTTTCCGCCTTCAAAAATCAAATGCTGTTTTCAGCAGCAGATCTCGAGACAGGAGATGAACTCCGAATGGTCTTCATTGGCTCAGACATTGAAGTCCGCCGTAAGATTGAAAATGCAGTCTTGGCCATCAATGACACATTGGATCTTGGATCGGTTTCGATTGAATATAAAAAACCAGTCGTAAGCGCCACCTTAACCATCACCATCACCAATACGGGTTTGAATACTTTGACCGGGATCAAGCCTTTGATCAGTGGTGTGAACGCGGCCGAATTCACCTTAGGTTCGAAAATTCCCGCCACGCTTTCGAGCGGTGCGACCAGCGAACTGATCCTCAAGTTCACCCCCAAAGAAGGAGGCCCAAGGAGTGCCACGCTCTCGATTTTGAGCAACGACTCCGATGAAAATCCCTTTGTCCTCCAGTTGGCAGGCACTGGTGATAAGGACCCGACGATTACCAACCATCCCGAATCGTTGATGGTCAAAGTCGGTCAACCAGCCACCTTCGAGGCAGAAGCAACGGGCACTCTCCCACTGCTTCCAAACTGGAAAAAAGGCTCTTCCACACTCAAGACCGAAACGGGCGAAACATTGACGATCCCTTCCGTGACCATCAAAGATGGCGGCGCTTACAGCTACTTTGTCAAAGGCCCGCTTCTCACGGCCCTAAGCAATGCAGCAGAACTCGGGGTCGTTGAAGATTTTTCACCCGCTCTAGTATCCGTGCAAGGCTTGGGTAAATCTGCCGTCTTTAAAGTCAACGCCTCGGGCAACCAGTTGACTTACCAATGGATTAAAGATGGTGTCACTGAGTTAACGGAAAGCACTAAATTCGTTGGCACACGCGCGAAAGTCCTCACCATCAAAGGACTCACCGCAGATGACACGGGCCTCTACACATGCCGAGTGACCAACCCCGGAGGCAGTCAAAGCGGCGCGAGCACCCAGCTCAATGTCTATGGAGAAACCCCCATCGTCCTGTCGGCGCAAGATATGCCTGACGGCGTTGTCGGAGGGATCTATGAACACACGATCAAGATCGATCCAGATCCCTTCAAAGCGGCTTTGACTTATCGAGCCAAGTTCCTGCCACCAGGTCTCAAGCTGAATGCTAAAACCGGCGAGATCACGGGTCGTCCGACCAAAGACGGCGACTATGCAGTCGAGCTTTATGCCAAAAACACTGAGGGCGAAGGCTCCTACGTCGTCAGTCCATCCGTTAATATTGAGCCATTCCCTTCTGGGGTTGAGGGAATTTATGCAGGAACGATTGCTCACAATGCGGTGCTGAATGGCAACTTGGGCGGGCGCCTGGATGCCACCATCACGAAGACGGGTGCAGTCAGCGGCAGTGTCATGCTCGGGATTACCAAGCTGGCCTTCAAAGGTGCCATCAACGTTTTCAGAGACTCGGAAAATAGAAATCCCACGGCGGAATTCGACCTCAAGCCCTCGGCGAAAACAGGCCTGCCTTCAGTCATCAAGCTTGTCATTGAAATTGACAGAGAAACAGGTCTTTTAACCAATGTCAGCAAACTGAGCGCAGGAGGTGAAGAAGCTCTCATCGAAGGTTGGCGTAAACTGGACCTCGTCACGGCAGCCGCCTACGACGGCGCTTACAACTTCGGCCTCAAGCTGGGGGATCCTGAACAGCAGCACGTCGATTACGAAGACCTCATCCCGCAAGGCTGGAGCTTCGGCACCTTCAAGAGTGCCAAGGGCGCTCTGAAGATCGCCGGTCGCACCGCCGATGGGGACAAAATCACCTGCGCAAGCTTCGTTGGTGTCGGCGGCAAGGTCGTCTTCTACCAGACCATGTATAAGCCGCTTCCTGGCTCCATCGTTGGCAGCTTAACCATTGATCCGCAGGACACCGATGGGGAAGAGGCAGCCACCGACAACACCCTCACCGGTCAAGTCCAATGGGTCAAACCTGCTGACAGCAAATCCAAGACCCGCACCTATGTGGCAGGCTTTGGCATGCCTAGCATGGAAGTAGATAGCCCAGTGCCTCTGGACGCAAGAGGTGCAATCTATGTCAAGCCAACAGGGCTCGTGCTTGGCCTAACTGAGCCTGGCGACTTGCAGCTAAGCTTCACCTTTGGGGGCCTGACCGATAACTCGGCGGATGCGACGATCGCGCTGAACACGGGTAACAAGCTCACTCAAGATCCAGACACCACCACGGCAACTAAACTGGCCTCTGTCAATGCCAGCACAGGAGCCCTCAGCGGCAGCTTTGCCTTGGGCACCGGTGCTACGGCGCGGAAGTCCTCCTTCTTCGGTCAGTTGATCACCGATGGCGGCGTTGAGAAAGGCATCGGCTTCTTCACTCTACCTCAAGAACCAGGTGAGGGTGAGACGCTGAAGACCAGCCCAATCTTCGCGGGTCATGTCGAACTGAAACCTGCCGAGCTTCCCTAAGCTCGGTTAAGCTCACGACCATCAATCCAAAGGCCTGAAGAGTTTCTCTTCAGGCCTTTTTCTTTTCTGACATCTCGCAGATGAAGCGCAGCGGGGTGTTCAGCCCCTTAGGACAGCAGCTTCTTCCGCACGATCTCAGTAACGATCTTCGGGTTGGCTTTGCCTTGGCTGGCTTTCATGGCCTGACCGGTGAACCAGTTCATGGCTTTTTCATTGCCACCTTTGACCTCGGCCACCTTTTCGGGATTTGCCGCCAGGATCTGCTCCACGATGGCTTCCAGAGCGCCGGTGTCGCTCACCTGCTCGAAGCCCTTGGCTTTGATGATCGGGGCTGCGGATTGACCGGTGGCAAACATCTCGGCAAAGACTTCCTTCGCTTGGTTGTTGCTGATCTTGCCGGACTCCACAATGGCCACGAGTTCGCTCAAGATTTCAGGTTTGACCGGGCAGGCTTTGATGCCGTCTTCGGTATCCTTCAGCAGGCCGAGGAGATCGTTGATCACCCAGTTGGCGATTTTTTTCGCAGGCACCTTGGTATCAGCGCCAACAGCGGCTTCATAATAATCCGCCAGGAATTTGTCACTGACGAGCACGCCCGCGTCATAGGGACTGCAACCGTAATCGGACTCAAAGCGAGCCCGCTTCTCATGTGGCAGCTCAGGCACCAGAGGGCGGACTCGCTCGACAATCTTTTCCGTGCGTAGAGGGATCAGATCCGGATCGGGGAAGTAGCGATAGTCATGGGCGTCTTCTTTGGTACGCATAGGGGTGGTTTCGCCACGATCATCATCCCAGCGACGGGTGCTCTGCACCAATTTTTCGGGATTGCGCCCTTCCAGCACATCGATCTGGCGCTCCGTCTCCGCCTTGATGGCCCGGCGGATCGCGCTCATGGAGTTGATGTTCTTGAGCTCGATCTTCACGCCCAGTTCCTTTTGCCCTTCCGGACGCACGCTAATGTTCACATCGGCACGCATTTGGCCCTTTTCCATGTCGGCATCACTGACTCCGCCATAGATGAGGATCTGGCGCAGGCTGTTCAGGTAAGCCACCGCTTCCTCCGCGCTGTCGATGTCCGGCTCACTGACGATCTCCATCAGCGGGGTGCCAGCTCGATTGAAATCGAGGCTCGTAAACTTGTCGTGGTGGGTGCTTTTGCCCACGTCTTCCTCCAAGTGAATGCGGGTCAGTTGCACCACCTTGCCGGGATTGGCGATGCTCTTTTGCGCATCTTTCGGGTAGGCCACATCATACAGCGGCACGCCACCGCCCAAGCAGAGCGGGAACGGCATCTGGGTGATCTGGTAGTTCTTCGGCATGTCCGGATAGAAGTAGTTTTTCCGGTCCCAGCTCACGACGGGAGGAGTCGAGCAGCCCAGCATCATCCCGGTCAGGATGGTCTTTTCGATCGCCGCTTCGTTCAGCACGGGCAGTGCCCCAGGGAGGCCTAAACAGGTCGGGCAAGTATTCGAGTTGGGCTCAGCGCCGACTTCCACAGGGCAGCCACAAAACATCTTGCTCTGCGTGGTGAGCTGCGCGTGGACTTCAAGACCGATGGTGACGATATACTTGGGCATGGGGAAGCCTGGACATTGGAATCCCTTTCCGCCTCTGGCAAGCGGGGCTTGACCTGGAAAAAGCATTCCTCAGCCCCTGCGTGGCATTCCTCGGATCTGCTCACCTTGTTAACATAACATCAACTTCATCGCTTCCTCCTGAGGAACGCAGGCTGTGGCAGCGTTGATAAGCCTCACCAGCCTATGATCCGCCTATCCATATTCTTTGCCACCGCCGCCCTGCTTGCGAACAGCCTCCCCTGCCCTGCCAAGGACTGGGCTCAGCAGGCCGCAGAAGATGCCAAGCAAGATCGCACGAGCATCCCCTACGACGGAATCAGCCCCAATAAAATGGTCTGTGACACCACGCTGAGGCAGCTTCCGGATGGCAGTTGGGCTTTGATGATTTTGGCTGGGGATGACTTCGAGCCCTCTCCGAATAACTATGTCGGGATAACCCGGAGTAGTGATCAAGGCCTGACCTGGACGCCGTTGGAAGCCGTGAATACAGGGCTGCCTCGCGCGGGTTTGACAGTGGGGCAAGGCGTCACTGAGCTCATGGTGCGGGGAAATCGCTGCACCGCGTTCTTTTCCACCCACTCTGAGACCTGGGGCCGCCATTGGAAATCATGGATGATCCACAGCGATGACAACTGCAAAACGTGGTCGAAGCCCGAACCAATGCCGGGCCGCTTGGCTAACTTCACCTTCATTCGCAATCACATCGTCACCAAAGATGGCCGGATCATGATTCCATTCCAGCACTATGAAGGCCCAGGCCCGGAGGTGCCGCCGCCGCCTGCTGAAGAGAAGCCTTGGCATAAAGCGCTGGTTCATTACGTGAGCAATCCACGCAATGGGGTGCTCATCAGTAGCGATGGTGGAAAAACCTGGGAAGAGCATGGGAACATCCGCATCTCTGACAATGACCGCTACCATGGGTGGGCAGAAAATAACATCGTCGAACTCAGTGATGGCCGCATTGCGATGATCATCCGTGCGGACCGTTTGGGAGGTGTGCTCTTCTATGCCGAGTCTAAAGATGGAGGCAAAACCTGGCCTGAGTTCGCTGAAAAGACCGACATCCCGAATCCCGGCAGCAAGGCCACCTTGTATCCTCTCGGCGGCGATACCGTAGCGCTGCTGCACAATCCGAACCCCAAACACCGCAGCCCGCTGGCGCTGTGGATCAGCTTCGATGGCATGAAGACCTGGCCCTACCAGCGCGTGCTGGTGCAGGAATCCAGCGATGGGCCGAAGGGCCGCCTCAACTATCCAGACGGCTTTGTCAGCGAGGACAAGGAATGGCTGCACTTCGCTTACGACGACAATCGCCACCGTGCCGTTCACTACAGTGCCAAACTGCCTCCGCTGCCGTAATCTCGCCTCCTCCTAGCATGCAAGCGCTGCTCCATCGCTTCACCAATCTCTACATGCTGTGGTTGGTGCTGTTTGCCATCACCGGCTACCTGAAGCCCGATCTGCTGAGCTGGTTTTCCGGCCAGTGGATCCTGGCGGCTCTCACGACCGTGATGCTCGGGATGGGCATCACTTTAACCATGGGAGATTTCCGCCGTCTGTTGAAGATGCCCGGCTGCGTGACTCTCGGTTTCGCTGCGCAATACACGCTCATGCCTTTGATCGGCTGGGGCATCGCTAAGCTACTAAATTTGGAACCGGGATTCGCCGTGGGTCTCATCCTGGTGGCAAGCTGCCCGGGCGGCACGGCGTCTAACATGATCTGCTATCTGGCACGGGCCAATGTCGCGCTCTCCGTGGTGCTCACTTTGGCCTCCACCTTGCTCGCCTTCATCATGACCCCGCTCTGGTGCGAAACGCTGGCCGGCACCTATGTGCCCGTGGATGCCTGGGGGTTGTGCAAGACCACACTGCAAGCGGTGGTGGTGCCAGTTGTGATCGGTGTGTTGCTGAACTGGCGCTTTCCCAAAACGGTCGCACGTATCGCCTGGCTGGGGCCGGTGGTTTCAGTGATCGCCATCTGCTTCATCACCGGCGGCATCGTCGCCTCCAAGGCCGAGGTCTTGTCAAATCATGCGGGCATGATGACCCTCGCGGTCTTTTTGCTCCACGTCCTGGGCTTCCTGCTGGGGCATGGTGTCACTCGCCTTCTCGGCTATTCGGAAGATACGGCCCGCACCGTCTCCATCGAAGTCGGCATGCAGAATGGCGGCATGGCCGCAACGCTCGCGACGAAGCATTTCCCCACCGAACCCCTTTCAGCCCTCCCCGCCATCTTCAGTGCCGTGATGCAAAATCTTCTCGGCAGTCTCTTGGCCACCTGGTGGCGTGCCAGACCGGTGCCCTCCGATGGAAAGGATGAAACGCCATCCGCATGAGCCGACAGCACATCTATTATTGGAAGTGCGACCGGCCCGCAGCCTTTCACGGCACAGCCGAGCAAGTCTCTGCCGCGCAACTCCAAGAGCCGATGACGACCGTCTTGCGCCAACATTACCCTGATCGAACCATCACGCTCCACCCAGGCCCTGGACAAGGCAATCACCGCACCTTTCTGGCCGACATTGGATCAGAGACGCTTTTTGTTAGGATCGAAGACGGTCCAGAACAAGATACGCATTTGGAAACCGAATCCCGAGTGCAAGAAGCCGTGCGTGCTCTGGGCCTTCCCACTCCTCAGATCCACGCCGCCGACGCCAGTCGCACGCAGGTTCCTTTTGCCTGGCAACTCATGCAGGTGATTCCGCATCCTGATCTCAATCATTGGCATAAAGCCGGGCAGCTCTCGTTAAGCTCGACCTTCCATGAGATCGGCAAGGCCATCGCCACCTGGCAGGGGATACCGGTCCAGGGCTACGGTCCTTTTCAATCGGACACCCCGAGTTTCAGAGGCTATCACAGCCGATACGCCGACTACTTCCGGCTGAATCTCGACAAGCATCTCGGCTTCTTGCTGGAGCGTCAGTTTCTAACCCTGGCACAGGTCCACCAAATTCAACGATTGATCGACGACTACGCTCATCTGTTAGAACTTCCCAAGGGCTGTCTCGTGCACAAGGACCTCGCACTCTGGAACATCCTGGGCAGTGCCACCGAGATCGCGGCTTACATCGATTGGGATGACGCCATTGCAGGAGATGCCATGGATGATCTCTCCTTGCTTGGGTGTTTTCATTCGGGCGAAGCCGTCGCAGCCGCCGTCGAGGGCTATGCTAAAGTTTCAAACTTACCCCCGGAACATCGCCGCCGCTTTTGGCTGCATTTGCTGCGTAACATGATCGTGAAAGCGGTGATCCGTGTCGGAGCCGGGTATTTTGATCGTAACGATGGCTTCTTCTTGATCGGTGCCGGGCGCAGCGGTGACGATCTACGTCAACTCACCATGGCCAAACTTCATGCCGCCATGCAAGGCCTGCGTGAAGATGCCGAGATCTCCACCTTGCAGTAATTTTTCCCCATGAACTCCCCTTCCCCTTCGCTTCAACTCGGCACCTGGCTTTCCATCGGCTCACCAGTCATCGCCGAACTGGCCGCCGCCTGTGGCTACGATTGGGTGCTGCTTGACCTGGAGCATGGCTGTGAATCCGAAGCCGCCCTGCCCAACCAACTGCGTGCTCTGCGCGGCTCATCCACGCGCGGGGTCGTGCGGGTCGGAGCGCCGTATCCCGATCTGATCGGCCGTGTGCTGGACTGGGGTGCTAGAGGCCTCATGGTGCCTCATGTGAATACCGCCGATGAGGCGAAGGCCATCATCCAGGCAGCTCATTACTCGCCACGCGGTCATCGGGGTTTTTCACGGACGGTGCGAGTGTATGACTATGGTTTAAACCCACCCCTTCCCGAAACTCAGGAGCAGCCTCTGATTCTCGCGCAGATTGAAACTCTCCAAGGGGTGGAAAATGCCGAGGCGATTGCCGCCGTGGAAGGCATTGATGTTCTGTTCGTCGGTCCAGCCGATCTCGGTCATGATCTCCGAGCTCGGGGCACCGATCTGAGCTATGAAAGCTGCCTGCAGCGAGTCGCCCAAGCCGCGGCTCAGCATGGCAAGCAGACCGGGATTCTCGTGCGCCAGTCTCAGGACCTCCCGGCGATGAGCGAGCTGGGTTTTCAATGGATCGCCATGGACTCCGATCTCGCGCTCCTGCGGGAAGGCTTCCGCCGAAATGTGCAGTCCATCCGCGGGTGATTCCCGCTACCCATGGATCAGTTCGATGTGGTGCCGCTCACAGAGCGCAGTGATGCTGTCTGGATTCATCTCCCCACTCGCAGCCAGATCTGCTGCATCACGGAAGAAGTTCTCATGCCCAGCGGGAGTGCACATCCCGAGAAGCCGCGCGGGCTGCTCAGAGACTCCCTTGAAAGCGTGCACCACCCCACGTGGGATGAAGACGTGATCCCCTGGCACTGCCTTCCGAGTTTCCTCTCCGCAAAGAATCTCAAACTCACCTTCAAGCACGAAGAAAGCCTCATCGGCATCCCGATGAAGATGCGGTGGTGCCCCAGCCCCTGGCACACAACGCGCATGATAAGAGGCCATGGCCCCCTGGGTCTCGGCACCTCCAGTGAGGATGGCAACCTCCACACCGAGGACGTTATGAGCAGGCAGGTCCGCCCAAGACGAAATGAGGCAAGCAGCAGGATTCATACTTCGTGATTGAGTTCAATAGTCAGTTTGACTGACTATAATTCGTCAGATAAACTGACCAAGTCAATTTATTTCCTTTGTCATGGCTTCAGCTCCTTTTCCTGACCTCGCCGAAACCCTCGGCTCGCTCTTGCGCCGCCCCTACGCAAGGCTGCAAGCTCGCCTTTATGAGCGGCTGGCAGCCGAAGGCTTTCCTGAAATCCGCAGCGCCCACAGCGCCGTGTTTCGCCATCTCCCAACAGAGGGCGGCCGCTTGACAGATCTCGCCACGGCTGCGGGCATGACCAAACAAAGCATGGCGTA
This sequence comes from Prosthecobacter debontii, assembly GCF_900167535.1. Taxonomy (NCBI): domain Bacteria; kingdom Pseudomonadati; phylum Verrucomicrobiota; class Verrucomicrobiia; order Verrucomicrobiales; family Verrucomicrobiaceae; genus Prosthecobacter; species Prosthecobacter debontii. The sequence goes on along the minus strand of NZ_FUYE01000009.1, from coordinate 214,634 downwards.
TCTGGTCGAATCCCTCACCGATCATGGCTATCTGCGCATCCAGGCCGATCCGGCGGATGGACGAGCCAAACGCGTGGTGTTCACGGCCAAAGGCCGCCGCTGCATCCAGGCTGCCTTGCGCATCAGTCAAGAGATGGAGCACGAAGCGGCAGCCAAGATGCCCAAAGGCAGCTTGGCCGAACTACGCAGATTATTGGGCGATTTAAATGAGATCGTTTAGTCGATTGTTAACATAACATCGCAAAGCCTACTTTGAGATAACGAGTGCTCCCCTTCACGTCGTTTTCTCCTCATGCTCCAACCCAAGAAGCTTTGCCTAACCGCGCTCCTGTCTTTTCTTCCCGGCTTTCTCGTGGCCCAGAATGAGGGCCCCCTGCCTCAGTCGATTTTGGATCTGCCGCTGCAACCGGTGAAGATCAATACCAACCCCGGTCCCGAGTATTCCGACGCGCAGCGTGATTATGCCATGGTCATCGGTGCTGACCGCACGGCGAAAGGCCGCATCTGGGCCGCTTGGGTCGCCGGAGGAGACAGCCCGCGGGCCTACTTCGTCGCCGCCAGCAGTGATGATGATGGCAAGACCTGGTCAGAGCCACGGCTGGTGATTGATGCGCCTGACGCCCCCACGGGCTTGGAGGCCAGTGTGCTGGTGGGTAACTTTTGGACCGATCCCACCGGGCGGCTGTGGCTGTTTTATGATCAGTCCCTGCACATGTTCGATGGCCGCGCCGGCTTGTGGGCGATCACCTGCGACAATCCAGACGACGAAAACCCCGTGTGGTCTGAGCCCCGCCGCATCTGGCACGGCATGACCTTGAACAAACCCACCGTGCTGAGCAATGGTGAATGGCTGCTCCCCATCTCGTTATGGACACGCGACCGTATCGGCGTGCCTGAACTGAGAGAGAAGGGTTATGCCGATCTCGATGCGGTGAGAATGGCCAATGTCTTCGTCTCCACAGACCAAGGCACCACCTGGACACGCCGTGGCGGGGTGATGTTTCCTGAGACGGACTTCGATGAACACATGGTGGTGGAACTCAAAGATGGCCGTCTCTGGATGATGGCCCGCACCAAGTATGGCATCGCCGAAAGCTTCTCCAGCGATCAGGGTCGCACTTGGAGTGCGCCCAAGCCTTCCTCCATTCAAAATGTCAGCGCTCGTTTTTTCCTACGCCGACTGGCTTCAGGAAATCTGCTGCTGGTGAAGAACGGCCCGTTGGATCAGCGCTTGAAAAGCCGCAGTCACATGATGGCTTTCCTCTCGAAAGATGATGGGCAAACATGGCAAGGCGGTCTGCTGCTGGATGAGCGCAACGGCGTGTCCTATCCCGATGGCTTTCAGTCACCGGATGGGGTCATCCATATCGTTCATGATCGTGGCAGAGCGAGCGAGCGGGAGATCCTCATGCATCGTTTTACCGAGGCTGACATTCTGGCAGGAAAACTGATCACGCCAGGCAGTGAAATCAAAATGATGGTGAGCAAAGCCACCGGGCCAGTCATTACAGGCAGGCTTTACAACGGCATCGAACTCCCGCCCGAATGGCCCCCGAAGAATGGCGACCCGAAAAGCTACGCCCCCATGCCGGTGCCCTATCTCCAGCACAAACCCAAGGTGATCCCGATTGATCGTGGCAGGCAGCTCTTCGTGGATGACTTCCTGATCGAAAGCACCAGTTTAAAACGCACCTGGCATCAGGCTCGCAAGCATGAAGCCAATCCCGTGTTCAAACCAGAAACCGCCGAGGAACTCGCATCCACGGGTTTAGAGGGGAATGAACAAGCTGTTTGTTACCTCGGTCATGGCGGTGTCTTCCATGATCCGGAGGAGAACCTCTACAAGATGTTTTACACCGCAGGATGGCGCGGCGGTCTCGCCCTCGCCACCAGCACGGATCTCTTGAATTGGCAAAGGCCGAAAAGCGACACGCTCACTGGAAACCTGCTGCTGCCATCCGGGCGGGATTGGGCGGGTGGAGACAACAGCGTTTGGCTGGATGTGAATGCACGCAATCCCCTAGAGCGTGTGAAGCTGATGACCGACCGCCGTCCCCACACCCTGCATGTCTCGCCGAACGGCCAGGTGTGGTCCCAAGGCGTGAGCACGGGTAAAGCAGGCGACTACTGCTCTTTCTTCTACAATCCCTTCCGCAAGGTTTGGTGCTACAGCATCAAACAAGATGGCCCCCATGGGCGCAGCCGCTGGTATGCGGAAAACAGCGACTTCCTCAAAGGAGCCGACTGGTCCAACTCGGTCTATTGGTGCAATGCCGATCACCTCGATCAACCCGATCCTGAAGTCGGTGATCCCGCTCAGCTCTACAGCCTCAATGCCGTGGCCTATGAAAGCCTCATGCTGGGAGAGTTTTACATCCACCTCGGGCCGAATAACAAAATTTGTGATCAAGGCAAATTCCCCAAGATCACCGAGATCAAACTGGGCTTCAGCCGGGATGGCTTTCACTGGGATCGCCCCGACCGTCAGCCATTCATCGCTGCCACTCGCAAGGAAGGAGATTGGGATCGGGCCTACATCCACGGCACGACTGGCGTCTGCGTCGTCAAGGACGACGAGATTTGGTTCCCCTACACCGGCTACTCAGGCAGCGCCCCCAATGGCCACCGGGGAATGTATAGCGGAGCCGCCATCGGCATGGCCATCCTGCGTCGAGACGGCTTCGCCTCCATGGATGCTGCGGAGACAGGCGGCACCCTAACGACCGAAGCTGTCGCTTTCAATGGCCGCTGTCTGCATGTGAATGCCGCTGTGAAAGGCAGTCTCACGGTGGAAGTCCTCGATGAAAATGGGCAGGTCATCTCCCCCTACACTCAGGAGAACTGTGAAGTCTTCCAGGGAGATCAAACCCGCACTCTCATCCGCTGGAAAGGCACCGAAACCCTGGATGCCGTGCGTGGCACCCCTGTGAAATTCCGCTTCCACCTCCGAGACGGAAGCCTCTACGCTTTCTGGATGGAATCCACGCCATAACGTCAGTGTTCAACCGGGTCTCGTAGAAGATGCATCTCTTCGAGACCTTGGAAAAAATTTGCGCATGTTAGGTAGCGGAATTAATAGCCCTTATGCGCCTGCGCCTCTCCCATCATCCTATCTCAATGGCTCAGATCATTTGCCTCATCGATTGAAGGGTTTAACCATCCAAGACATCTAAGCCAATGCCTCCCAGGGTCACGGTCATCATGCCTTGTGCCAATCTCGATGATAAGGCGCGACATTGCATTGCAGCGATACACAGGCAACTTCGCCGATCCGATGAGTTTTTATTGATGCTGGATGGTCATGCCGAAGCTGCGGACCTCGGGCCTCAAATCCAAGTGCATCAGTCAGCCGTGCGCCGCGGACCCGCCGTCATGCGGAACTGGGGCGCGAGCTATGCTCAGGGGGAGGTCATCTTCTTTGTCGATGCCGACGTTGAGGTGCATGAAGGCGCTCTGGAGAGGGTGCGTGATTTCTTTGCAGAACAGAAAGGTGACGCCGTTTTCGGTTGTTACGACGACAGCCCTTCCGAGCCGGGACTAACGTCTCGATTTCGCAATCTAATGCATCACTATGTGCACTGGACCAATGCGGGGCCCGCAGCGACCTTTTGGGCGGGCTGTGGAGCGATTCAAAAAAACGTCTTCATTCAATCCGGCGGGTTTGATGAGAACTATCGCTTACCGTCGATTGAAGACATCGAACTCGGTGTGCGGTTGGCAAACAAGGGGCATCGGATCATTCTCGACGCTGACCTGCAGGGTAAGCATCTCAAACGATGGCCTCTGCTGGCCATGTGGCAGACCGACCTCCTACAACGGGCAGTTCCCTGGTCTCGGCTGATCTTACGCTCGGCGCAGATGCCGCAAGGGCTGAACACGCCCTGGGCAGCCAGGATCGCTGTGGCAGCGCAAGGTTTAACGCTCGTCTCTGCTGGGGCCGCCTGCGGCATCAGCCAGTTCATTTGGCTGACCTTGTGGTGGCAAGTTTTGGCTGTGCTTGGTCACTACGGATTTCTGACCTTCTTATCCAAACGCTATGGTGGACGGTTTGCACTGCAGTGTGTGCCCCTTTTGGTGGCCTACAACATCATCTGTGGCACTGGCTTCATGTGGGCCTCAGTGATCCATATCTCCGAACGACTCCGCCGATCATTCCAACACATCGATCACCCGACTCCCGTGATGAAATCCACCGCGAAGAACGAAGTCGCATGAAGGTGGATGTTTTAATCATCGGGGGTGGTCCCTCCGGGCTGACAGCGGCCGATGAATGTCTCAGGCATGGCAGACTGCCTCTGGTCATCGAGGCTTCATTGGAATGGGGTGGCATCGCCCGAACGGTGAAATGGCAGGGGCATCGTGTGGATATCGGTGGGCACCGCTTTTTCACCAAAGACGAAACCGTGGAGAAGCGTTGGCAGGAGTGGCTGGCCGCCGATATGATCGAGGTTCCACGACTGTCCCGAATCTTCTATCAAGGGCACTTTTATTCCTACCCTCTGAAGCTGGTGGAAACCCTGAAAAACTTTGGTTTGGTCGGCAGTGTCCGGGCCATGCTCAGTTATCTTCGCGCTCGCTTGGTGCCTGTGCATCCGGAAGTGTCCTTCGAAGACTGGGTGAGCAATCGCTTTGGCTGGCATCTTTATCGGACTTTCTTCAAAAGCTATACCGAAAAAGTGTGGGGCATTCCCTGCACGGAAATCCGGGCGGACTGGGCCGCCCAGCGCATTCATGGGTTAAGCCTTGGAGCTGCCGTTTTGAATAGCCTATCGCTCAAACGCAATGTGCGTTCTTTGATCAAAACTTTTCGTTATCCTCGGCTTGGCCCAGGAATGATGTGGGAGCGTGTCGCCCGCTCCGTGACCTCACGAGGAGGGCAGACCTGGACTCAATCTGAAGCGATCGAACTCCACCATGCCCATGGCAAAGTGACTGAGGTCCTGATTCTCAAAGAAGGCCAAACGGTCGGTGTCGAAGCCGATGAAATCGTCTCGACCATGCCCCTCGGACACCTGATTCGAGCCTTACGTCCGCAACCTCCTGAGGAAGTCCTGACGGCCTCGAATAACCTCAAGCATCGCGATTTCCTCATCGTCACTTTGGCAGTGCGAGCCCAGAATCTTTTTCCGGACAACTGGCTCTACATCCATGATCCGCAGTACAAAGTCGGGCGGGTGCAAAATTTTCGCAATTGGTCGGCCGAGATGGTGGGCGATCCTGAACTGAGCACCCTTGGCATGGAGTATTTTTGCTCACGGGGAGACTCCTTATGGGAAATGACGGATGAGGAACTGATCCGCCTAGCCACGGAAGAAATGGCATCTCTAGGCCTAGCCGCCGCCGATGCTGTGAAAAACGGAATGGTCATCCGGCAACTCAATGCCTATCCCGTCTATGATTCCACTTATGCCGAAAATTTGGCGATCGTTCGCAGGTATTTGGAAACCCTGACTAATCTCGCCACGGTGGGTCGGAGCGGCATGCACCGTTACAATAATCAGGATCACTCCATGCTCAGCGCGATGGCTGCGGTGCAGCGCATGCTGGGAGATCCCAATGCGGACCCTTGGGCCGTCAATACAGAGCGCAGCGGGCATGAGGAGCAGGTGCTCAAGTCCTCAGTCAATACCATTGTCGGAGCAAGCCCATGAATCACCGACTCAGGCTCTCCACCTTCATGGCTGACCGAGTTTGGTTACCTTGGGCCACCTGCGGTCTGCTCCTCTTGTTTGGAGCCTACATTCTGGCCTTCGCCCATTTGCCAAAAGAGAACCGTTTTTTTGACCTCAAGCTAAGACAGCAAGAACTGCGCTGCTGGGAAAAGGGAGTCTATCCGAACACACATCTCTATGCCCCCGGCGTGGTCGAACCCGGAGCGCACACGGTTTATCCACCCACATCTCTGGTTCAACTCTGGCTAGTCTCTCCCTTCAAATCCTTTGCCACCAACGTCCGGCTATTCATGGCCTTGAACACTCTGGCGTTCATTGGCATCAGTCTTTACGCTTGGCGGCTCGGCAGTTTGGCGGGCCGATCTGGAGCACTCTTTACCATGAGTGCCGTTTGGGCCATGTCAGCGACGTTGTCCTCCGTGAAGTCAGGGCATCATGGATTGATGATCAATGCCTTGCTCATCCTCATGTCGAGCGCGGTGATGCAGAGGCGAGGCCTCTGGGCAGGCCTGGCCTGGACTGGAGCCATGATCAAACCGCACGTCGGGCTATCCTTCGCCGCCGTGTTGGCTGCACGACGCCAATGGCTGGCACTGGCCACGGGACTCGTGGTGATGGGAATGCTCGGCTGGGGGGCCTGCGCTTACACCGGACATACGTTGATGCAGGTGCTCGAGGCGAGCTATGTCAAATCATCTCTCAGCTATGCCTCGCTGGGTGATACTCTCGTGCACGTTTTGACTCGCCTGGAGTTCAGCCATCGAGCCGCCGTCATCGTGAGCGCCATGACGGCCATGGCCATCCTCTTTCCTTACCTGCTATCTCCCTGCAAGGATCTCCCGATCCTGGTGCATTTGGCCGCCGCCGGGGTCGCTGGCAGGCTCGGTTTTTATCATCTCCACGTGGATGATGTCATGCTGACCTTCTTGCTCCTGGGTTTGATCGAGAACGCCTTGCGACAACGTAGCTCCGTCGCTTGGGGGATCGTCTTGGCGGTAGGCATCACCGTTTGGACCCCTCAGGTCTTCCTGGTCGAGATACCCGGTCGGTCCTTGCGTCTAATCATCTGGCCTCTCGCCCTTCTCTACCTCACCTTAGCCTCCCTGAAGCGTCTCAACGGTTTAACCAATGATGCTCCAAAGGTGCCAGCAGACGGCGATTGAGAATGGAATCACTTTTCACCTTCAATCGTCGATGCCACGAATCAGGATAAGCGATGACCCGATGAGCCACGCTCCAGCGTCGTTGACTTTCTAAGACAGGCTGAGCCCCGCGAAGCTGCCACTTTTCAGTGAAACGCTGGAATCCTTGATCGACCCAGGCATCGCTCCAGCGAGTGGTAAAAAAGGCGCGATCGTCGTCATGCACTCTCTCCGGGAGAAGCACCGTGACACGCGCCTTAGGCTCGATCCAGATCTCGACCGACGCTTTTAACAACGTGAGACAAAAATCGCCATTCTCGGGTAATGAGGGAATCTGGGGGTCAAAAAGTTCATGCTTTTGGAGCAAGTCCGCTCGCACGAGAAATGCGTGCATCTCGATATGTTCTGTCTGGAAGCGTGAGGTGGCGGCAAACTTTAAACTGCCCTTACGCTGATCGTGCGTTAAGACAAAACACCGCTGCTGGTTATCGTCCTTGATGTAGCAACGCCCCCCCAGCATGTGCAGTTTTTCTTCCGAGCCCAGCCTCTCCTGATAGAGGGGTGCCACAGCTCCAGCCTGTGTCTCTTCAGCACAATTGACCAGAGCCTCTAGCCAGCCGGGCTGCACCAAGACGTCGTTGTCGATGAACACCGCGTAGTCGGATTGAATAAGGGGCAACGCCAAACATTTCGCCTCATTGGGTGATAGAAAACGCTCCTGACGTAAAAGCCGAAATCCATATTTCTCGGCCATCATGCGCAGGTGATCACGCACCGTCGGAGGAGAGGCTCCATCGATATAAATCAAATCAAAGGGTGCGGGGGTATGAGCCAGCACACTTTCCAAGCTCTCTCGACTGGGAGCAAAAGCCTCACGCTGCGTGATGATGATGGTGATGCTGGGATTCATGGCCTTAATCGATAACTTATGACAGGTGTGTTTCCGCAGCCACCTCAAAGACCTCGGCGTGATGAAGCTTGGGCCAGCGATGCCCGGCACGCTGACGTATGGAGCGAAGTGCGCGCACGGACCACGGATGCGTCATGATCGAAGAGACACCTGGGCGCAGGATGACTCCCACATGACAGGGCTCCGGCATAAACCCGGCATGCCGTTTGAAACGATCCACCGAAGTCATCGCCGGCACGGTTTGCCGTCCCACACACATGGCTTCGACCTCCGGCCGACTCATGCGATCGCGCACGGTTTCATAATACAGGGCATGCGTCGGATGAGCGGCTCGCAAGCTTTCCGTCCACAGCATATACAAGCCATAACAAACGCCCGCATGCAGCCAAGTGATCATGTAAGCCGCCAACTCCCCACCCACGAAGCAGCCGATGGCCTCGCACCCTGGCAGCAGAGATGCCGCCTCACAATAGGCGGCCCAGCACATCGGATCCGTATAACGTGGGGCATGGACGCCACGTCGAGCCATCGTTGATTGATTCACAGGCAGGGCCAGCCTAGCCATCTCATGCCACTCCACCGGGCGACAATGGCAATGCTGCAAAGCGATTTTCACCTGCTGCCGAAACTGTCGCTGCAAAGACTGCATGCCATACGAGCGATCACGCACCACGAAGGAATTGACCTCTTTGCCCGTTTCAAATCCACTGCCAAAAATAGCAGCGATGCGACCCGTCCTCTGAAGGAGATTCACAATCTCGGACTTCGTCGGTCGTAAAGGAATGCTCCCCGGTGTGCTAAAAACACTGAGTCGCGTTTCCACCAGCCAGACACCACCCGCCATTTGAGAAGAGGATTGCCCGGTGCGCTGATAAAAAGCCTGCAGATGTTCCATACGTGTCTTAGGACCTCGGAGTCTGTAAGGTCGCCCTGGCATAACCGAGCGTGGACATCACTTGGGATAAGACGATGAGCCCCGTCAGTCTCAGTCTTTCCCATCCACCCGGCTTCTGCATCGGATGAGTGAGCATGTTCCAGTAGTAACCCGGCGTGCGCATGCCCCGCCCCCCCTTCCCCACAGGAGCTTGTTGATGAAAACGCCAAGCGCCTAACCCGTAAGAGTAATGTTGGCGGCAAAACTCCCGCAATCCCATGTGATGCGAGTGCTCAACCTTCGCCTCCGCTAAACACACGATGCGACCGTTCGCTTCGAGCCAGCGGGCGCAGAAATCGCGATCTTCAGCCCCCGCTCCGGCGTAGCGTCCATCCGACCCGCCGAGGGTCAGAAATCGCTTTTTGGAAACCATGAAATTGGCTCCTGCAACAAAGTGAGCGCTCTCGGCCTCCGTATTGTAACAGGAATACACATAGTCCAAGAGAGACTGACTGGCCTCCGCAAAAGGGTTTTGCTTGAGTGCATTGATCAGCGGTGATGCCGCCATCACGGATTCATCTCCTCCGCAAGCCTTCCACAATGCAGTCAACCACCCCTGCCGAGCTTGGCAGTCGTCGTCGATGAAGGCAATCCATTCCCCCTGTGCCAATTCCACACCTCGATTCCGCGCTCTGGCCACGCCTTGATTGGCCTGCCATTCATATCTGATCTGAGGCCATGCCTGGCAGACTTGCCGCGTCGTATCCTGAGAGCCGTCATCGACCACGATGATCTCAAACCCGCCCGGAACCGCATCCAACGCATACAGGCTCTCCAAACAAGCCTGCAAAGCCTGCGCTCGGTTAAAGGTGGGAATGACAATCGAGATCAACGGCATGGCTAAGCATGAGCCCAGAGAGGGTAAAGACAGGCTGATTCGGATCAATAAGAATTAAGGATGCACCCATCAGAAAAAGCATCCTAAGAGGTGCCGTGCATCATCGTGTTCTCCACCGCATGCTTTTTTGGCCTCGCGCAACAGCTCCAAACGCATCGAGCCCGCAGAGGTTCACTCTGCGGGCTCGAAAGAGGTTAGCCTACGATCAGGTATCCCAACTCAGAGATCGGACTCTTCGTGGATTTCCAAAGCGCCGGAGTAGATCGGCGAAGTGGTGGAGGTATCTTCAGGCAGGAGGAAGAAGCCGATGCCACCGAGCCCAGGAACCCAAGTAGCATAAGACACTGCCTTGCGAACTTTCGGGATGCCGGGTTGCTCGAAACTACCCGTGATAAGTCCCGTCTTCACATTCAGCTTGAGCGAGAACTTCTCACCCTCATCGGTCACGATCAGGACATTCTTGGAATCAAAAGCCGCCGGATATTCCAGCGTGCTTTCAAGTCCACCGCTCCTGGCTTTCAGCGTCAAATCAGCCGAGATGATTTGAGGGATATAAAGCCCGCCTGTGACCTCCGATTCCACATAAAAGCCGTCGGCATAACTGCGAGTCTTGGTCTGTTCGTATTTGAGCCACTCAGCAGCACCATCCACCCCATCGGCGGGATCGGCCGTCACAGCCACTTGCAGGCTCCCGGTGTTCTTATAGAGCAGTTGATAGAGGGAGATTTGCCCGCTCGGCCCGGTCGTGTTGCTACCTGTGATCTTGGTTCCATCTGCCAGCAGCCCCGTCCATGTCACGGCTCCTTTGGCCCCCACTTTCAGGGTCGCATAGCTGAATCCAGCCGGAGCGACTTCTGGGTCTAATGGCTCACTGGGCCGCAGCGCCAAATTGTAGAGCCCTAACGTCAGATCAGTGGTTGAGGCCAACCACGCGTCAACGGTCACGGGGGCACCATCGGCTGAGACGGAGCCCGCCAAGCGTCCACTGGTTTCAGGATCTTCACCCAAGGCATTCACGGTAAAGCTCAACTCCAAGGGTTCCAAGGGGCTCTTCCGTGGAATGGTCACCTCAGCCGTCGGATTGCCTTCGCCATTCGGCATCACAAGAACGCCTTTGAACCCGTAGGATAAGGCCCCCCATTTCAAGGTTCCACTCAAGCTCCCTGAGCTGGTTGTCACGACTTTGATCGAACCGCCCAAACCGGCGTCCCCTTCCACGGAAGCATTCAACGCATTGCGAGCCACGAGGCCATTGAAAGTGCCCACCACGCCTACTGGGAGCGGATTGACCAGCCAGTCGAGCACGGGTGTCGAGGTCGAACCCGCCAAGTTCGTGGCGGTAAAGATCACCTGATAAGGGATGAGCACCCCTTTCACCAGCCTAGGTGCTGTAGGAGCCCCCGTCAGCTCACCGGTGACGGCGTTTAGCTTCACCCCAGGGGGCAGACCCTTTGCCGAATATTTGGTTGGGCTGAACGAGGCCTCAATGACTTCATGCACAGCCTCCGCAACGTTTGTCGGCCCGAGTTCAATTGGCTCAAAAACAGGTTTTTCAACCACTTGTACAACCGTATCGCCGTCAGCAATCTCATCAGTGCGATCGGGTGCCATCATCGTGACTACACAGGTGTAGTTACCGCTATCGGCGACTTGAAGGTTATTCACAGTCAAAACAGGGCTGCTGGCACCGCTGATCTCGCTACCGGTGATCGTTTCTCCATCCTGCAAGACATTGCCGGATCGCTTCCATTGATAGCGGTAGCTCACACCTGCGGCCTGTGGAAGATAAGAGGTGTTTTTCAGCGTCAGCTTCGTGCCGACCTTGAATGGCAGGGAGCCTTGGCGAAGCATTACCGCACCCAGATAGAAAGGTGATGAGGTGGAAGACCCTTCACTGTTTTCAGCCAGCAGGCTGTAAGCGCCAATGCTGGCTTTTGAAAGATTGGAAACTGTGAATGAGGCCTGAGTTGCATTGCGGATCACCGTTCCATTTTTCCTCCATTGAAAAGTCATCGGCACCGCACCATTCACTTCAGGCTCGAAGGTCGTCGTGTCCCCGATCAGAACCAAGCGCGAAAGCTCCTGCTCAGGGAACAAGGGGCTCTGAGGCATGACACCCTCACCCGTGAGACCCACATCAAATGAAGCTTCATCGGCATCGTTGCTGGAGATCTGGAGGGTCGAGGCAAAGGCCCGCTCCGCGTCAGGTGAGAAAGTCAGCACAAAAGCCACGCTGCCATTCGGAGCCAGGCTGGTTTGGCTGAGAGCCGTTGCGAAGAAGCTCGCCTCATCTGCTCCGCCGATATTCACAGCTAGGCTGTTGAGCGTAGTATTCCCCAGGTTTTTGATCGTGATGGTTTTTGAACCGGTAGCCCCCATGTTCACCATCCCGTAATCCAATTCGGATTCTCCATCGATCAGAACCGTGGCTCCAACTTCGACCGAGATTTCAGGAGAGGTCGTGCCCGCACCGCTCAAGGTCAGATTGAAGGGATTTTCATCACTATCATTGCTGGTGATCTGAAATTGAGCAATCACGGATGTCGCAGCGAGGGGCGTCAAAGTAATTACGCAAGTGCTGCTGCTTCCCGGGGCAATCGTCGCCAGCGGTGCAGTGGTCACCACATACTGAGGCTGACCCACGACGCTGGCCGAAACACCGGTCAAGGGAGCCGAGCCGATGTTCTTGATCACCAACTCTCGGGTTACGGAGGCCCCCACGGGCACATTGCCAAAGCTCACGGTGCTCACCCCATCGGTGAGATCGGTTTGCGCCGGATATTCCACCACGATCTCAGGGGCTGAAATCGCCTTGCCTGTGAGTTTGATCTCATAGACGCTTTCATCAGGATCATCACTGCGGATACGCAGCGTTGCGTCACGAGCCCCCATCTCAGATGGAGTAAACGACAGGATCAGATTGCTACTTCCCCCATCCAGCAGTGAAGCCCCAGGAACCGAGCCAAAACCATAATCATCCTTAGCCGAACCAATGATCTCGAAGGAGATGCCGGTTAGAGTGGCATTACCCACATTTTTAATGAGGAGTGTTTGGTTGGTCGCCACCCCCATCGCAGTGCTACCGAAATCGACCCAACTGCCGACCTCAATTCCAGCTCCACCGTTGGTGGTGACCTCAATATCTGGCTCCACCACTCCTTCAGCCGATAGATGGATCTCAAAGCTGCCTTCGTTGCTATCATTGCTGGTGATGGTCAGAGTCGCAGTGCGCACGCCTGCTCCGCTCGGTGTAAAGAGCACCATCAAACCTGCACGATGAAACGTGCTCAGCAATGAGGTGGGAGAGACATCGCTCACGATGGTAAAATCCGAAGACCCGGAGATGCTGGCGGTAAGTCCCGACAGGGTGCTCTGTCCCTCATTACGAACCACTACGGGCTGCTTGCGATTTTGTCCCACGGGCACACGCCCTAAACTCACCGTGCCCGAATTATTCACCAGAGGAACTGCCAAGGGCGACTCTACCGCGATCTCGGGACCTTGAACCGCAGTGACACTTCCTGTTAGGAAAGTGAGCATATTTCCATAGGCATACCCTGTCTCAGTCTGGACCCGAGAGCGGTAGTAGTAAGTGGTGGCTGGAGCCAATCCTGTCACCGTGCCCGTCACAATGCTGCCGATACTACCAGGGGTGGCCGCTGAAGCACTGGCCACTTGACCCAAGGCGCTGGTGGGGCCCCACTCAAACTCGGGTGTAACGGTAAGACCGTTCGGGTTGACGTTCGCTCGCAGAGTGGCTGTTGTCCCAGAGACAGAAGAAAACACCCCAGCAGTGCCGATCGGCATCGTGGTCACTGCGGGTCCTGACCGAATGCGATAAAGCATACCGCCACCCGCCGGACGGAGATCACGAGTGGTTCCCTTGTCACGATTGACCCCATAGAGATAGCCATCCGAATGTTCGTAGAGCGCACCTGTGGGATAGTTGGAAGGAGCGAATGACGAAGTCAGGCCCTCTGCAAGGGACCAACGCTTCGTCGCTGCTGGAGTCTGGGCAGTCGGGTCAATCTGCCACACCACATCTCTTCCCGTGGCATAGATGGGGGCAGAAGTGGCCTGAGTCGTCTCCGTACCTGCAAACCAAAAGGTGCCATTCGTTGCCTTGCCGAGTGTGCCAGGGTAACTCGTTTGATACGGGTAAGAACTGCTCTGATTCACAAACACATTTTCGAACGTGCTCGTAGCCGTATTGAAACGGAATACACCGCCCGTCACTTCATTCCCCCACATGCCCCACAGGTAACCGGAGCCATCGAAGTAAAGCTCACCTTTCACTGCGGCCGCCCGTGTGGAGAGCGGCAAAGCCGAATCATTGTTCAAACGATAAACCAGCGTAACGGTGCCTGTCGCCTCCTCGACTTTGAAGATGGTTCCGTCGTTGTTCTGGCCACGTTCCGTGGTCGCTCCCCAGAGGTAGCCATTGCCATCTGACACTAGCTTGCAATCCGGATAGCGCCCGAGTGCATTGGCATCGGTAAGAGCCGTAAAGCCATACACCTTGGTGAACACATTGGTGCTTGGGTTGTAGCTGAAAAGGATACCGTCGGAGCCACTTCTAGCGACTCCCCACAAGACTCCATTGGCACCTAACGTTAAACCGAGCGGACTGGCTCCGTTGCCATTAGCAGTAAAGGAGTAGACTGCGGAAAAAGTCGCCGTGCTGGGATCATACTTAAAGATCGTGCCAAAGTTGCCAGTGCCACCTTCTTCGGTAGTGCCCCAGAGCACACCATTGGATGCGATGGTCAGTTTACCGGAGGGCTTCGAGCCGAGAACGCTGCCTGAGGTGCCGGTGAAGTGTTTCAACACCTCCACCTGTCCGCTTTCTGGATTGACTCGATACAAGGTGCCTAAACCGGCGTTCCCGCCCGACGAGGTCGTGCCCCAGAGCCACGGGCTACCTTCACTCCCCACCACCCCCGCGAGAGGGCTCTTGCCATAAAGGGTCTGCCCTGATGACAGGCCCTCAGCCACTTTGGTGAAAGTGTTATCGCTGATCTTCAGCTTATACACGATCCAACTGGTCCCTGTGCCTGCCGTGCCCCACATGTAACCATCGGGCGTGCGCACCAGCGCTGATGAAGGCCCCGAGATCCCGGCATTGGTTCCGCTAAGGGTAGCGAATTGCAAAACGGTAGTCAGGGTTCCGCTCGCTGCTTCAATTTTGAAGATCGTGCCTTTGTTGCTGGTCCCTCCGGCATTGGTGAACCCCCACAGATAACCTTGCCCATCGGGAGTCAGCATGCCGCTTTGAATAGCACCATTGTTGTTAAACTCCGTCACATGCGTGGCGGTCCCCGTTGCCATCTCCACCTTAAAGATGGTGCCATTGCCATTCGTTGCGCCCGTGCGCGTGGTGCCCCAAAGGTATCCTGCACCATCAGGCACCAGACGTGAATTGGGAAAGGTGCCTGTGATCTGGTTACCGGTCGGTGAGGTGCTGCCGGAAAAGTCGGTGATGTTTGTGAAGGTGCCCGAGGCGATGTCATATTTAAAGATCGTGCCGCGATCTAATGCGCCCCCTTCTTCCGTCACCCCCCACAGGTTTCCGGAACCATCTTTATACATCGTGCCCACTGGCTTCTTGCCTTTATACAGACCCGTGCCGCCCGTGAAGCTGAACATCTTGGTGAACTGCCCGGTGATTTCATTAATTTTGAATAACGTGCCTAACCCCGAATTTTGAGCGGCATTCGAATACATTGTGCTTCCCCAAAAGAAACCATTCCCATCATTGACCAAGCCAGCCTGAGGAAAGCTACCTTCGATCAGCCCCGTGTTCCCCGTGAATCTAGCCATCACTTGGCATTCACCAGTCTCCGGCCTTAACCTCACAATACTACCAAGTTGCTGTGCAGCCAGCGCCTCCTTGTTACCGACCGTCGTCCACAACCAGCCATCCGAGCTTTCCGCCAATTCGCTCATCGGCCAAGCCCCTGGAAAAGCCTCAGCTTCGCCAACAGCGGAAAATGATAAATTCTGGAAGGCTCCCGTCGCATCCATTTCAAAAACTGTCCCGGCCCCATAGGCCCCGCCCCGGGACGAAGTGCCGTAGAACTTGCCCGTCGAGGCACGGTAATAAAGTCCATAGCGAGACTGAAGGCTGGCTCCCACCTCAAAGCCCAGCACGGGCTCTTGGGATACTTGGGTCTGAGCTTGTGAGAAGAAGGGAAGAATGAGTAACGCGAGAACGGTAAAGAATCGGGAGGACATGACTAAAGAATGATCCCCTTTTCCATCCACCAGTTACAGCAAGCCACACGTCCTCAGCGAAAATTTATTCCTGCATTGAAGCACAAAAAAAACAGGCCTTCATCAGAAGGCCTGTCTTGTATCGAATCCAAGGTATCGAGAACTCACTCTCCCACACAATACAGCTTCTCCTGTGTGCGGATAAAGAGGCAGCCATTGGCTGCGGCGATGCTGCTGCGGCAGCTTGCGGCATCACCGTTCGGCTTGCTGCCATTGCCCATGGAGTTCACGCTCAGAAGCTCAAAGCTATCGCCGCCGGCTTTGACCACATACACATCTCCCCAGAAGTTGATCATGTAGATCTTGCCATCCACCACGGTTGGGCTGCCTTCAAACTTAGCCTTGCTGCCGGTTTCGCCGATCCAGAGAACCTTGCCAGTCTTCGGCTCGACACGGCTCACCGTGCGGCGGTCGCTATCCAGAACATAGAAGCTGCCTTCATAGAAAGCGGGGGTGGAGACATCACTGCTCACCACCTTGGAGTCACTCACCCACAGCGGCTGCACGTCCTTGCCCTTGCTATCGAGAGACATCGCATAGACCGAGGATTTCTTCGGCGCACAGACGAGTGCGACGCCATCACCCACCACAGGAGAGGGCACGAGGCGATAGAACTTGTTGTAGCCATCGCCAGGAAGGTTCCAGGTAGCGAGACGTGCGTATTCATCGCCGGTAGCCGCATCGTGCAGGGACAGGGTATCGCCACCGGAGATCAGCATGACGCGCTTGCCGTTATGATCACAGAACACCGGCGTGCTGAAGGATTCCAGGGACTCGACCTGAGCCTCGGTGGGGCGGATGTGCTTCCAGAGGTCTTTGCCTGTCGCTGGGTCTACAGCCAGGATGTAGCTGCTCATGTCCTTCCCTGGCGTGCCTTTTGGGAAGCCCTGAAACTCGAAGGTCTCATTGCGTTGCAGCACCTGGATGTAGAGCTTGCCGCTATCCAGCACGGGGCTGCTGCCATACGTCCACTGGGTAGCAAAGGCACCGTGAGATTCTTTAAAGTCGCGCTTCCATTGCAGGTTCCCTTCGAGATCGAAACTCGCCGCTACCGCATCGGCGAAGAGGAACACCACACGCTCCCCATCCGTCACCGGAGAGGGGCTGGCCAGATTGCTCTTATTATCCCATTGCAGGCCTCCTTCAGACACCACCTTGCGCCACAGTTCCTTGCCCGTCTTCGCATCGTAGCAGAGGCCGACGAGCTGCTGCTTATCCTGGATCGGAGCCGTGAGGAAAACCTTGTCTCCCCACACCACGGGCACGGAGGCGGAGATGGAGGGCACATCGGCCGCCCACTTCACCTTTTCCGTAGGGCTGAACTTTGCCGGCAGGTTCTTTTCCGTGCTGGCACCGTCTTGATGGGGGCCACGCCAGTTGGGCCAGTTTTCAGCCTGGGCAAAGGATGCGGCAAGAGAGAGGGCGAGAGCGAGAAAGGCGGGCGGTTTCATGCGTAGGGGCAGAGAAATCAAAACGACCCAGCTTGTCGAGATGTTTCGGCCAACACTGGCGGGGATCTTTTCTTAGCGCAGGTTCACCGCGCCCCCATCGATGGGGTAGGCACTACCAGTGATGAAGCCCGCCTCATCACTGCACAGATACAGCGCCAGCGCGGCGATTTCATCCGGGCTCGCCATGCGACCGATAGGTTGGGCTTCACTGAGCTTCTGGAACATCTCCGCTTCTTGACCGGGATAGGTTTTCGCAAGGTAACCATCCACGAAGGGCGTGTGAACCCGTGCTGGATTGATGCAGTTGCAGCGGATGCCCTGCTTGATGAAGTCCTTCGCCATCGAATAGGTCATCATCAGCACCGCGCCCTTGGTCATGGAATAGGCGAAACGATCCGCGAGCCCCATCTGGGCCGCAATGGAGCACATGTTCAGGATCACGCCCCCCCCCTGCGGCAGCATCCGCTCCACAGCGGCCTGGGCGCAGTTATACACGCCTTTGATATTCACCTGATACAGACGGTCCATGTCTCCCTCAGTCGTGGTCAAAACGCTACCGATGTGGGCAATGCCCGCGTTATTGACCAGAATGTCCAAACGAGGCCGCCGGATGCTGATCTCCTCAAACACCTTTTTCACGCCGACATGATCAGACACATCGCAGGCCACCGCGCGTGCACTGCCCCCCGCTTCGATGATCTGATCCACCGTAACCTGAGCGGCCTCGACAGTGAGGTCCAGCACCTCCACATGCGCTCCCTGTCGGGCAAAAAGCAGGGCAATGGCCTGACCGATGCCAGAGCCAGCACCCGTAACGACGGCGGTTTTATGGGAAAGGGAGAACATGAACGAGGGAGGGCGAAAGTTTATAGATGTGGGGATAGAGGGGTATCAGAATACACCCTCACACCGCAAGTTCTTAACCGCCAGAGAGCCTCGGACCTCGAAAACCTTAAACTCTTCTTTCACACCGCATCGCTTGACTCCCGGAGCATCACCGCCACCCTTGCGCCTTACCCTCTATGGCAAAAGTTCTCATCATCGGTGCAGGCGGCGTTGGCCGCGTGGTTACACACAAATGCGCGCAGCTCCCTGACGTGTTCAGCGAGATCATGCTCGCCTCCCGGACCAAGTCGAAGTGCGACAGCATCGCCGCTGAGCTGAAGCGCCCCATCCAGACCGCCGCGGTGGACGCCGACAACGTGCCAGAGTTGGTCGCGCTCCTGAAGTCTTTCCAGCCGGAAGTGGTGATCAATGTGGCCCTGCCCTACCAGGATCTCACCATCATGGATGCCTGCCTGGAAGCAGGCGTGCATTACATCGATACCGCCAACTATGAACCGCGCGATGTGGCCAAGTTTGAATACCACTGGCAGTGGGCCTATCAGGAGAAGTTCAAGGCCGCCGGTCTGACCGCGCTTCTCGGCTGCGGTTTCGACCCCGGCGTGACCAATGTTTATACCGCCTACGCCCTGAAGCATCACTTCAGCAAGATCGACACGCTGGACATCATCGACTGCAATGCCGGTGACCATGGCAAGGCTTTCGCCACCAACTTCAATCCTGAGATCAACCTGCGCGAAGTCACCGCCAACGGTCGCTACTGGGAAAACGGTGCCTGGGTGGAAACCAAGCCGCTGGAGATCAAGCGCAGCTTCGACTTCCCAGATGGCATCGGGCCGAAGAACATCTATTGCCTCTACCACGAAGAGCTGGAGTCCCTGACCAAGCACTTCGACATCCGTCGCGCCCGCTTCTGGATGACCTTTGGCGATCAATACATCAAGCACATGGAAGTGCTGGTGAATGTGGGCATGACCCGCATCGATCCCGTCATGCACAAAGGCGTGCCGATCATCCCGATCGAGTTCCTGAAGACGCTCCTGCCTGAGCCCGGCACCCTGGGTCCCGATACCAAGGGCAAGACCTGCATCGGCAACTGGATCGAAGGCACCGGTAAAGACGGCGAATTCAAGCGCTACTACGTTTACAACATCAAGTCTCACGAAGACTGCTACACGGAAACGAATAGCCAAGGCGTGAGCTACACCACCGGTGTGCCTGCCATGATCGCGGCCAAACAGCTGCTCACGAACCCCGAGTATCGCCAACCCGGCGTCTGGAATGTGGAGCAGCTCAATCCCGATCCCTTCATGGCTGACCTGAACGAGCACGGCCTGCCCTGGGTGGAAACCTGGCCCACGGAGCCGCTGCCAGGGGAATAACAACCTCCCGTTTATCCCAAAGAAAAAGGCACGGATGATACTGCATCATCCGTGCCTTTCGACTTTTCCAACCTAACAAATCATGCGTTGACGCCGCAGCAGACAGCCCAGCGAAGCTAATACAAAGAAAGCTACCCGCGTGGGTTCGGGTGCCATGGCAGCCGCAGTCCCCACCGTCAAACCAACGTAAGCGTAGTGGGCACCGCGCCCGTCATCCGCCACCGTCGTGGTGTTATCGCCCCAATACACACGGCTCGTGCCGGTGTTATCAATCGTGGTGCCGGAGTAACTGGTCTTAAACTCACCATCGATGAAGAAAGAGGCCAAACCCGTTTCAGGGTCCCACGAAAGCTTATAGTCGTGGTAGCCAGGAGAAACGGTGTAGGTGGACCCAAAACTGTAAAGTCTCACCAGCGTATTGCCGGAGGTATCGCTGCCAAAGTAGATGCCATAGAGATCGCGTTTTCCAGCCACCCCTTCGTCCACTAAAAAGGTGCACCAGGCATTGTTGCTCAAGGGAGTATTGGCCAGTGAATCCGGGGGCACAAACCGGATCGTAGCGTCCATGGTCCACCCTGTCAGGACAGCATCCGAAAGTTGGGTGGTGGTGAGCGTCTTATTGTATGTTCCTGCATGGGAAACTCCCCCACCCTGCTCATACACCCGCCATGCATCCACGCCACTGTCTTGGTCATTGGTGATGGCACCTGTCTCGACGGTTCCACTGAAGGTCCATCCTTCCGTGGTCGGATTGGCGGCTCCCGTGTGGGATAAGAGCAAAGTCGAAGCCGAAGAAACCTTGGGCACGCCTATCACCAGGGCCAAGCCAAGCACCAGACCGGCAGACCACTTTTTCAAACAGGGGGGATGGGGGGACATACCATGAAGCCTCAGCAGTCCACATGCCGGGCTAGACTCCGCCGCCCCAACTGGTCACAAACCAACAAGAAATGGTGATGTCTCAGCCAGTTACGGATGAGGCCTGCGCCCGCCCCTTCCACACCGCCTCGCAAACCAAGAACCAAGAACCAAGAACCAAGAACCAAGAACCAAGAACCAAGAACCAAGAACCAAGCTCCCTACTTCTTCGCCTTGGTGGCGATGGCTTTGTAGTAATTCTCAATGGCTGCACGGTATTCAGGAGCCGCCTCACCCCGCGTCGCTTCCGTGAGATCCGCCGCCATCTTGGAGGGGAGGTGGCCCCAGTCGCCATTGATCATGATCAATTCCCCCCCCAAGACCCCTTCCACCACTTTCATGGATTGATTGCCTCCCTCGCTGTCGGAAGGCTGTGAAGGATCATTTGGGTTAGGCTGATTTTGGTTTTGGGCCTGCTGCTGACCGGGTTTTTGAGCACCTGGGGTCTGTCCTTGATTGCGCTGATTGGCCATGGACTGCTGCTGGCTCTGCTTGGCATCGGCTAAGTTTTGCTGAGCTTTCTGCTGCTGGCTGCCGCTTGGTTGCTGTTGACCCGACTGAGAGCCATCCTGCTGCCCCGATTGAGCCTGCTTGGGATTCACCGTCTGATCGAGCTGGTCCAAAGCCTGCGCGAGCAGAGCTCCCTGGATATCGTAAAAGGGATTGGCTGAAATGGCGGGCGGTGTGGCAGCAGCCAAAGACCCCGCTGTTTTGGCCGCTTCTGCGGCCATGGTTTGAGCTTCTGGACCGACGGGTTTTTGAGGAGTTCCTGGACGTCCTTTCGCTGCCTGGGCCTGCTGCTGAAGCTGGCTGCTGGCCTGGGCCACCTGCCGGGCCGCATCCTGCTGTCCTAGGCGCTGCTGATGGCGAGCCACACGCGCCAGATCATGCGCCGCCTGCTCCGCGGCCAGACCGATGTTACTGGGCTGCTGAGCTTCGGCCGACACAGCTTGCTCACTCGCCTGAGCGGTTTGTTTGGAAAGCTCCGCGAGTGACTTTTGCATGGCGGGATTCTTGGGCAATTCCTTTTCCAATTCCGCCAAGACTGCCGCCGGGTTCTGACCGGCATCTTGGGCCATCTGAGCCAATTCCTGCGCGCGCTTATAGGCCTCTTCGAGAGCTTCATCGACACCAAGTTCCTTCTCGCGATTCTGCATCGCAGCCAGTTCCTCCTCGGTGAGAGACTGACCATCTTCCACCTTGGCCATGTTTTGAGCCAACTGATCCAGAGACTCGGAGGTTTCTTGCTGGGCCTGAGCCGCTTGATTCAGATTCTGGGCCTGAGGCTGGCTTTGACTGGCCTCCGCTGCCTGCTTGAGATTCTGAGAGATCTGCGGGCTCTTTTGCTGCATCTGCGCCAGAGCCACATCGGCCATCCGCGCCATTTGCCTCTCATCCATTTTTTCAAGATCTGCGGCATTGGCTTCCTGTCGAAGCGCTGCCTGGAGCGACGCCATCTTCGCGGCGTTGGCCTCGGCTTCCTCTTGCAAGTCCCTCGCCTTTTGAGCGACTTCGTCGACCGGCTGATTGGCCTCGGCTTGAGACGCAGCTTGCTGAGTGCTTTGCTGTGTCTGCTTCAGGTCTTGAGCCACGGCTTTCATCATGTCACTCACATCCGGAGTGAGTTGTTCCAGGGTGCCACGCGCAGCGGCAGTCTGACTCTGTAACCCATCCATGGCTTGCGCCACTTTTTGTTCGGCCTCAGCCGCCAGCCGTCGTCCGCCTTCGACATCCATAGGTGTTCCGGGCTGTCGAGCGAACTGCCGCCCCAAAGCTTGCAAATGATCGGCCGTTTGGCGGCTTGCATCTGCCGCTTGCTGGAAGGCACTGGCCAATCCTTGAGATTCAGGAGTCTTCGCTCGACGTAGCTGATCGGGCAACTGGCGCAGAGCCTCGGAGGCGGCTCGTGCCTGTTCCGCAGCGCGAGCAGGAGTCACGTTTTCGGAGGGATCGGGATTCGCCACGGCCTCGGCGATAGCTTCGGCCGCCGTCTGCGCCTGGGCGTCTGTCTCCAAGGCTCGGGTGGCTTGAGCGAGAGACTCCACCTTCGCCTGCACTGCTTGGATGGTGGCTTGCTCTTTCGGCAGATCCGCTACCTCCCGGGCGAGTTGGCCCGCGGCTCGGCTGGCGCGATTCGCATCGAGAGCAGCTTGCGTGTTTGTCCGCGCATTCTGCTCGCGGAGCACCGCTTGATCTTCGAGTTGCTGGGTCGCTTCCGCGAGCTTCTTCTGAGCTTGTTCGGTCGCCGTGCGTCCTTCCCGATCGGTCTTGGCCTGACGCTTGGGATCCTTCGCCTCCGCAGCTGCTTGAGCTAAGGCACCCCGCGCATCATTGAGGGCCACCAGGGCAGGATTTTCCTGACGCGCCAGTTTGTCCCGAAATTGGGCGGCCTTATTACCCGCATTCTCAGCCACGGATAGCAGCGTGTCGGCGGCTCGGCCAAGACGCTGCCGGTGATTATCAGCTGCACCATAGAGATGCTCCGGGCTTTTGGTCTGGTCCGGTTTGTCCAGACTGGCACTCAAGTCCGCCGACGTTTCAGCAATCTGCTTTTTCAGCTCCTCCACCTGCTTTTGTTGCCCGCCATCCAGCACGGGCTTCAGGCTCTCCAGCTCTTGCCGCAGAGCTTCACTGGCCACCACCGCCGCTCTCTGCTGTTCGTGCCATTTGGGACGCTGGCTGCTGTCGCGATTGGAGGCCAGAGATTGCTCGGTCAGCAGAGCTTCTTGGCGACTGAGCTGCTGAGCGATCTGAGCCACGACTTTGGCGTTATCCTCGGTGGCAAAAGCGCGTGCGGCTTGCTCGATGACATCCGCATCTCCATGAGCCTCACTGGCAGAGCGTCGCAGGCCATCCACATTTTCCGGTAGGCCTTGTGATAGACTCTTCAGATTGGCCAAGGCCTCATGACGCATGTGCAGGAGCTTCTCTCCCAGGAGCTGCACTTTCATGCTGTCCAGATGCGAGGGCGCTGTCGTCGCGGCCTGCTTGAGCTGATTCCACAGGTCTTCGCTACGTTCTGTGACCTGTTGCAGTTCCGTCTGCGCACGTGCCAGAGCCGACTTGGCTTCTTCCTTGGCCGAGTCTTTTTCCTTTTTGGGAATCTTATCCACCGCCTGTTTCAGCTCACGGGTCTGCTCGGACAGAGTCGTGGCTTGCTGAGCCAATCGACGCATCTCTTGCGCCCACTGCCTCTGCTGCGGGTCCACCGTCTGTTCCAGGATGATGATGCGCACCACCGGAGATTCGGCGCTCTGCCCTTTGAGATCCTTGGCCACTAGCTTGATCAAAACCGCGTCTCCAGGGCCTGCCTGCAGGGGACCTAGCGCTAAACTTTCCTGAACGGTGATCTCTTTACCCGGCGACACTTTGAGCTCCCGCTCCTCCCAATTGGCACCATTGACGGCATGAGTGAGATGGATGGAAGCCAGTCCCACATCATCCCCTGCCCTGCCAGTGAGACGGACCGTTTCATCCGCCATCATCGAGAGTTGTTCTTGGGGTTCGAGGATCTGCACCACAGGTGGCAAATCGGGAATGCTCATGATCCTCCAGGGGGAGCTTTCTTCATTCGTGAAACCCGTCTCTTCTGCCGTCAGCGCACTGCGCCAGGACTCATGCTCCGAGACAACGGAAATCTCGCCCTCCAGAGTGCCATCGGCAGCCAACGTCATCGGCACCGCCTCCGGATGATCGGCGAGATCAGGATTGATGAGCAGATCGCCTTTTTGAATCTTCTGGTTAGGCTTCAGCTTGAGCTTCACCACACTACCGTCCAGTGCCTCGAGGTCCCCATTTTCTTCCGTCAGCACCGTTTCCGGTAAGCCTGTGTAAGCAGGCGGCACGATGGTTTTGACAAACTCGACAGCGCGTGGCCGAGCACGGGCCGACAGCGTGAACCACGATGAAATGGCATCTCCGGCCAGGATGCGATAGCTCACATCTCCCTGGCCGATAGCGGCCTGCCCTGCATAGCGAGTCTCATAGCTCCGCACCATCTCTGTCCGGCGGGTTTTGCTCCCCGCAGTCTCGGTCTCCAGGATCACGGCCTCAGGCACCCCACCGGTGATTTCGGCCACGATTTCCAGGTCTGATGCGAAGGGCACCCGCTTATCTGCTGGGCTTGGTTCGATGATGGCGATCTTGATGGTGGATGGCCGGGCGAAATTGACAAAAGGAACCGCCGCACGCAGCAGGAATCCTGGAAAATGCAGCATCGGCACCGCAGACAATCCAGCCACCACCACCAGGAGCACCGCTGCGGCATTGAGCCACGGCTTCAAAGCTCGCGTCGGCAGAAGCTCCGTCACATTCAGCGTCTTCAGCTGTTCCGCGACCTCGTCTTGAAGCCGCGCACGAAACTCCGATGAATCCGCCGCATGACCATCCGAGAGTTCCACTGCCGACACCAGCCGCTCGCGCAGTGAAGGAGCCGCTCTTTCCATGAGCCGCGCCGTCTCGGCAAGCTCCCGACCTAACGAAAGATGATGCAAAGCAGTTCGCCAGGCCACATAGGCCCCGGTCAAATAAACGGCGACACTCAGCCAAGGTCGCAGCCCCTCAGGCATGAGCCAGGCACGATCCAAAAGAGCGATCACTCCGCACACGCCTAAAAGGATCAATCCGAACCCCAAACAGCCACGAAGGCCCAAAAGACGCTGACGACGGCTGTGAAAGGCCTGGAGCGCCTGCAGGGTCGCGGGACGGAGGGAAAGATTCATCGAGAAAGGGGAATGTAGGACAACGGTGGAAACTCGCTCGCTTTTTCGAGTCTCACCGCAGGCTTTTTTGTTCATGCCCAGCACAGAATCCACCAGCCCACCTCCGATTTCGAAAGCTCCGCTCTGCGCTTGACCCGCCCCGTGCGTCTGCGCCACACTCCGCACCTCTTTTTCAATCCAACCCCAGAACCCTAGAAATTGTTTATGAGCCGGAAAATTCGTTATGGCATGGTCGGCGGCGGACGCGGCGCCTTCATCGGAGCTGTTCACCGTATCGCAGCCGCGATTGATCAGCAGATCGAACTCGTTTGTGGCGCTTTCTCCTCCGATCCTGAGAAGTCCAAGGCGAGCGGAGCCGATCTCTTCCTGCCAGCGAATCGCTGCTACGGCAGCTATGAGGAGATGATCAAGGCCGAAGCCGCCCTTCCCGAAGGTGAGCGCATGGACTTCATCGCCATCGTCACCCCGAACCACGTTCACTTTCCCCCCGCCAAGATGGCTCTGGAAAACGGCTTCCATGTGCTGAGTGACAAGCCCGCGACCTTTGATCTCAATGAAGCCAAGCAACTGGCTGAACTGGTAAAGAAGACCGGCCTGCTCTACGGCCTGACCCACAACTACACCGGCTACCCACTGGTGAAGCAAGCCCGTGAAATGGTGCACAATGGCACCCTGGGTAAGATCCGCAAAGTCGTGGTGGAATACCCCCAGGGCTGGCTGGCCACCCGGGTCGAGGAAAGCGGTCAGAAGCAGGCCTCCTGGCGCACCGACCCCACCAAGTCTGGCGCTGCTGGTTGCGTGGGTGACATCGGCACGCATGCTGAAAACCTGGCCGAATACATCACCGGTCTGAAGATCAGTGAACTGGCAGCGGACATCACCGCCTTCGTCGAAGGCCGTCTGCTCGATGACGATGCCAACATCCTGCTCCGCTTTGACAACGGCGCGAAAGGCGTGCTGCACAGCTCCCAGATCAGCGTGGGTGAGGAAAATAACCTCAACATCCGCGTCTATGGTGAGAAGGGCGGCCTCGAATGGCACCAGAAAGAGCCGAACACCATGCTGGTGAAGTGGCTGGATCAACCGATGCAGGTCTATCGCACCGCCAACGGCTACCTCGGCGCCGCAGCTGCTGCCGCAGGACGCACCCCACCCGCTCACCCGGAAGGTTATCTGGAAGCTTTTGCGAACGTTTACAAAAACTTCGCCAACGCCATCCGCGCCCGCCTGGAAGGTCGCGAACCGACCGCCATCGAGAACGACTATCCGAAGATCGAAGACGGCGTGCGTGGCATGGCCTTCATCGAAGCCGTCGTCGCCTCCAGCAAAGCCAATGCAAGCTGGACGAAGGTGGAGGCTTGATTCTTCACGACGTTCAAGTTGGTGGAGTCATCGCGTCTCGGCCCCTCACCTAACCTCTCCCCGCAAGCGGGGAGAGGAACTGTCCTTTGGGCTGCTGTATTGAAGGGCCTGAAGACATCCCCCTCACCCCGCTTGCGGGGGTAAAACCCTCTAAGCGAAAGGGTTGGGGGAGGGGCAAGCCTGATTTCAGGAATCAAATTTAACTCACCATTTCGTTAGGCTGGTATTATTCCTCCAAACAAAAAAGGCACCGAGAAAACCTCGGTGCCTTTTTTGTGAATCGTTGGGAAATCGGTGGCGAGAGACCCACCACCGACATCACTCAAAGTTACGCCTTCACCACATACTCATACATGCCGTTGGCACCTGGGTAAGGGATCGGATACTTGCCGTTGGCATCCGCCAGGATAGGCGCAGGGCCATCCAGGGTGAGTTTATCCACATTCGGAGCGAACTCCTGGTCGTGGTTCACGACTTGATCATAAGTCACGAGCTGACCGGTGTGAGCGGACATACGGCCCATGACGGTGACGAGGCTGGCTTTGGCACCGCGCTCGACTTCGTTGTAAGGCTTGTTGTTCACGATGGCATCGATCAGGTCTTCCCACTCCATGTCATAGGGGTTGGGCTCCTGCTTCGGACCACGCCAGATAATTTCCTTCGGATCTTTGTTCTGACCTTTGAAGGTCATGGCACGAGATGGGAAGTGACCGGCGGTGGAGATGACGGCCATGCCTTTGGAACCATGCACATAGGAGGCAAACTCGTTGTGCGTCTTCATGGCATTGCGACCTTCCAGCCAGAACTTGCTACCATCGCGGAAGGTGTATTCCACACTGTAGTGATCGAAGTTCTGATCGATGTAGTCACCGCGATCCGTGCGGCCACCGGTGGCCTTGGCTTCGATCGGGAAGTCGTTCTTCATCCAGCAGATTTCATCGATGTTGTGGATGTTGAAGTCACTGAAAGCACCACCGCTGGCCCAGAGGAAGGAGTGGAAGTTTTTGATCTGCCAGATCAGTTCGCTCTTCTCCGTCTCTTTATCGCGAGGCAGCGTAAAGCAGGTGCCCACTGGGCCTTGCAGACGATACGCACGACCGAGGATGATATCGCCGATCTCCCCCTGTTGGATGCGATCGAAAAGCTCACCACGCACACGGCAGTGGCGGCACATGAGGCCGACACCCACTTTCAGGCCTTTAGCTTCGGCTTCTTTGCCGAGTTCCAGCATGCGCTTGCCGCTCGGGCCATCCACGCAAATGGGCTTTTCCATGAAGACGTTCACGCCTTTTTCGATGGCGTATTTGAACTGCACCCAACGGAAAGCTGGAGGTGTGGCCAGCACGACCACATCACCTGGCTTGAGCATGTCGATGGCATGCTTGTAAGCATCAAAGCCGATGAACTTCGAATCCGCCGAGACGGAGAAGCGATCCGGGTGCTTGTTGCTCAGGCCGTTGAAGCTGGCTTCGAGGCGGTTTTCCTGCACGTCTGCCATCGCCACCAAGCGAGTGCGCTGTTTCACGCCCATGGCGTTGCTGGCAGCGCCAGTGCCACGACCACCGCAACCCACCAGGGCAATATCAATGGTGTCATCTCCAGCGGCATGAACATGAGGCAGGGTGATACCGGACAGCACCGACAGCCCGGCAACGGTCTTGCCGGTGGACTTCAGAAACTCGCGACGCGAGGAGGCAGATGGGTTGGTTTCCATAAAAAGGATTTAAGCGTGGCAGAAAAATACGGATTTGAGCAAGCTAAACTTGCCCAAAATCACGGCTGCACCTTGGGAGTTTGCGGGACCGAGTCTGGCTCGAAGTCGAGCACGTCCTGGTGGGTGCGCAGGGCTTGGCGGGCTTTATCGAAGAAGCTCGTCAGGTCCTCAGCGTTGGCCACTTTCTTGTCTTCGATCAGCTCGTTCAGCTTCTTGACCTGAGCATCCGCATCCAGATTCACCCCACGCATGGAGCGCTGAGCGGAGGCATACACGGTTTCAAATTTGCCCTGAGCTTCGGTGAAAGCGCGGCGGGCACCTTCCTCACGCAAAGCCTCTTTTTCTGCCTCGCGGAAGTCCTTGCTGAACATGCGCTTGAAGAAACCGAAGTTGGACTTGGGCTTTTCGCTCGGACGCTTCGAAGCATTTTCAAAGTAATCCTGCAGAGCGTTGAACTCCTGCATGGGCTTCTGATACTGCTTCTGGAGGAAACTGATGCCGCTGGTGATGACGGTCAGGCGCTCCACTTCGTTCTTCGACAGGGCCTGCCCAGACTTCACCTTGCTCTCCAGCAGGTTGATGTATTCGATGGTCTGCTTGTTACCGGAGAAGATATTCTCAAACTCCTTGTAGGCGCTGGCCATCTGCTGACGCTGATCCTGACGCAGGCTGACGAGTTTTTTATCGAAGTCGTCATTCAGACTCTGGATGGCCTTCTGATGCTGCTCATTCTGAGAGGCCAACGAGCGCTGGAGTTCTTCATCTTTCGCTTGGAGCGCCAATTCGTGGGACGCCTTGAGCTGATCGATCTGCTGGCGGAGGCGCCCAGCGTCGGAATGATAATGCCAAATGCCATAGCCGAGAGCGGCGAAGACAAGGATAAGTGCAATGTTACGGGGGTTCATGGGATGGGGTTTGGGGGTTTGTCCCCTGAATGGGAGACAAAAAGCTACGCGGACTTAATCGTCCTTTTTTGCGACTCTTAACCCATTTTGAGTTCTTTCCACCCTAAAGAACTCTTTATTCGGCCTGTCAGATTTTGGCAAATTGACCCATCCAGCTCTTTGGTTTACGCCTCTTTCTTATGCTAAAGACTGCCACCCATACCCAAGAAAATAATCCAGGGTTAAAGACTCTCTTTTTTGCTGCCCTCTCTTTGTTCTCTCTCGAAGTGACGGCCGAGGCATCGGATAATGAGTTGGATTCCAACGCTCATGTCTGGATGACCTATGTGGGAGATCACCCTCTGGGTGACGGACCGTGGGGGCTGCATTTGGAAGGACAGGTACGTCGTTCGGATCTCGTGGATGAATGGCAGCAATGGATGGTGCGTCCGGGCCTCAATTACACTTTGAGTCCATCCCTCACTCTGAGCGCAGGCTGGGCCTATGCCAAAACCTACCCATATGGAGACTACCCCGTGGCCTTCGATTTCCCCGAACATCGGGCCTGGGAGCAGATCACTTACTCCGTGAAAGCACTCGGTCTGGAGTGGCAAAACCGCCTTCGTTTGGAACAGCGCTGGATCGGCGAAATGGAGAGAACTGGCAATGACTGGAATGTGGAAAATTGGCGCTATGAAAACCGCATCCGATACATGCTCCGCACAACGCTACCCCTGACAGCGAGCAAGAAGACCTACCTCGCTTTTTCGGAGGAAATTTTCGTCAATTTTGGCTCCAATGTGAGCGGCAACTTTTTCGATCAGAATCGCCTCTTCCT
This sequence comes from Prosthecobacter debontii, assembly GCF_900167535.1. Lineage (NCBI taxonomy): Bacteria > Pseudomonadati > Verrucomicrobiota > Verrucomicrobiia > Verrucomicrobiales > Verrucomicrobiaceae > Prosthecobacter > Prosthecobacter debontii. The sequence continues at coordinate 184,752 of NZ_FUYE01000009.1, read as the reverse complement.
CGGGGTGGGTCACAAACTCAGCCCGCATACACGCATCGAGCTCGGCTTTTTGGAGCAAACGATCCAGCGCCGGGGTGGGGCCATCTGGGAGAATAACCACACCTTCACCGTCACCCTCGCCTCCAACTGGCCCTTCAAAAAGAAAGCCAAGCCCCTGTCACTTCCCTGAAGCTTGTGCATTGAGATCCACCACGGGTAAGTCGACGAAGGCCTTCCACTGCACCTCGCTCTGCTTCTGAGTCGGCACGCCATCATGCACCCAGAGCGCATAGCGGACCCGCAGCTTCTTGGCCTCGGTGATCTCGATGGGTTTCTCCAGACTGAGACACGCACCCATCCAGCCATCATCGCGCACATGGAAAGCGGTGGGATTCTCTGGATTCATCGGGTGATTCATCAGCGTGATGCCGGCGAAACCATCGTCCTCCGGGGTGATGCGCCCGCTGTAGTCCACCCAGCGGGCGGGCAGGCGAAACATGGCCTTCTCATTGATCTGACCCTCGGAGTTGAGCAATCGACCACCGCCGTCATGCACGCCGATGTTCTTGGCCACTCGCACAGCCACAAGACCAAACCCAGTCGCCCCGAACTCGGCTTTCTGTCCCTTGGGGGTGGTGAACTCGAGATCCAAGATCATCATCCAGCTCTTCGCTCCATCCAGAGGCCGCACCTCAGCTCGCCGTGTTTCGATCAGTTGCGCCGATTGATCCTCCACCTTGATCCAGTGGTTGATCATGCGCATGGAGGCAAATTCATCTCCATCTTCATAGGCATCGCGTGGCACCTGCACCGTCACGATCCGGCCCTGTTGTTTGGCGTGGTCGCCCCAGAAGTCGAGCCCATTCACACTGTTATGAGAGATCCACACACTGTTGTGATGGCTGTGCCCCCAGGGATCATGCGGATGCCCCATGCGTGTCAGACTGATCTCTTTGGAAGCCCGAATCGGATACCAAAAAGGCCGCATGTCCTGCGGTTCATAATGACACGCAGTCAGCTCCCGCCCCTCCAACTGGAAGGAGGTGATGTGGTGTGGCAAAGGCAGCACCTGCACCCGAGGAACGGGCTTGGCGGTAGGGAGCTGGGCCGAAGCCGCATGAACAATGACGAATAGGCAACCGACAGAGAAAAGACGCATTGGAGAAAAACGTATTCGCCATCCACGATCTTCTGCTCAGGATGTCCCCCCCACCAACCCAAGCAAGAAGCCACGACAAACCGCGTTCTTTTCCGCCCATGAAGAAACTCCTTCTCCCTCTCCTCCTACTGGCCGCCAGTGCCTTTGCAGCCCCAATCCCCGAATCCGCCAAGGTTGGCGAGTTTTTCGCTGGTTGTCAGGCCTACAGCTTCCGCATGTTTACGGTGATGGAAGCCATTGAGAAAACCGCCGCTGCCGGAGGTAAGACCATTGAGTTCTATCCCAAGCAAAAGCTCTCCCCCGAGAAAAAGGATGAGGTCTTCAACCACGAGTCCTCTCCTGAAATCATCGCTGCTGTGAAAGCCAAGCTCGCTGAGCAAGGCATCACGCCCGTCGGTTACGGTGTCATCAAGCTCGGTAGCGACCCAGCCGCTGATCGTAAGGTGTTCGAGTTCTGCAAAACCATGGGCATCGGCATCGTCATCACCGAACCGGATGTGAACGGTCTCGATGGTATCGAAGCCCTCGTGAAAGAGTTCGACATCAAGATGGCCATCCACAACCATCCGAAGCGCCCACTGGATCGCTCCTACCTGTTCTGGGATCCTCAGTATGTGCTGGACCTCGTCAAAGATCGTGACCCCCGCATGGGCTCCTGCGCAGACGTGGGCCACTGGGTGCGCAGCGGCTTGAACCCGGTCGAATGTATCCGCCTGCTCAAAGGCCGCATCTTTGACAGCCACATGAAGGACCTGAATGAATTTGGCAACGTCAAGGCGCACGACCTGCCTTTCGGCACCGGTGTCTCCAACATTTCCGCCATCTTGGCTGAGTATCACACTCAGGGTTACCCCGGCCCTCTCCATGTGGAGTATGAATACAACTGGGAAACCAGCCTGCCCGAGATCAAGCAGTGCCTGGAGTTCGTGAAGAATTGGAAGCCAGAGGCGAAGTAAGACTGCCCCTTTTCCAGATCCAATCTTGCTGCGGAGAGTTGAGGAGCCCCCTCACTCTCCGCTTTTCTTTTCTTTTGGGGAAGCTCTGTCCGCTCACGGCAAGCGCCAGGGACCCCGCAGGGCTTGGTAATCCGCCTTGGGCAGCAACACGTAATGAGGAGAAGCTTGCGGGTCCAGCCAGCGGATCAGTTTCTCCAGGTTTTCCACGGCCATCGTGGTGCAACCTGCACTCGGTTTTGTAGGGCCTCGGCGCACATGGAAGAAGATGGCACTGCCGTAGCCAGGAGCTGCGGGACCCTGATTGTGGCGGATCTCCAGCATCCATTTATAAGCCGCATCCCCCAAGCGCATCCTCTGTTTTTCAAACCAAGGCGGCACCCCTTTCCGAGGATCGATACGCACATGCTGATTGTAATACGGGCTCTTGGAGTCATCCACATAAGCATCCCACGGACCCACTTGAATGTAAGGCCAACGGGTGCCAGATGGCGGCCGCGAGGCATAACCAAAAAGTGAACCCAGCTGAAACACCCCGGCCGGGGCTCGCCAGTCCTTCTCCACCTTCATGGAGACACCGTTGCGCGGAGGATTGAAAACACCCCTGCCCCAAGCCAACCCCGCACGCCCAAGTAAAACTGGAACAGGCTGTGCAAAGACAGGCTGCCAGGAAGCGCGTGCCGACTCACGTTGATAGGCCTGAAGAGTGGCCGTGTTCGAGTTCCAATCTGACGCCTGGGCCACAATCACCTGCCGCACACTGCTGCCAATCTGAGCCGTGGCGAACCAGGGCGTAAAAATCAAAAACAATGCCGTCAGCCAACCCGTCGAAAAATAAAGTGGATGACTCGCTGTTTCCCCTACCTGGGTATTGTCATGACATTGTATCCACGGGAGAAGTCTTTTTGCCAAGGAGATCATTTTTTGGGATTGCCTCAAGAAGTTAAGAACGAATATAACTCATAAATCGGCCCTGCCGGATAAATTATTGGCACCAGGTTTTGGGGGTTTTTTTCCTGTGCGCCAAGTCCGGCAGGGCTGTTCGTTTTTAGAGAGCCGCATCAAGGTGAAATGCATGACTGATTGAAAGTGCCGCATCCACGCTTAATCATGGTCTGAATCATGAAGCGCCTGTTCACCTTCGTCACTCTCCTGGCTGCCACAGCACTGGTCTCCTGCAGCAGCACTTCCCAAGTCAGCCTGGATTATTCCCCCGATCCTGGGCGTGTGCGTCCTGGACAACCTGAATTCGCCACTCGCGAGTTCCGTGATCGGCGCGACATGGAGCCGACCGATCTCGGCACGGTGCGCACCCAGATCGGCACCCCCCTGGAAAATGTGCAGACCCGCGTGCCGGTGAGCCAAGTGGTCACGAATGCCTTCGGCTACGGCCTCCAGGCCCGTGGCATGCTGACGGCTCCGCGCAGTTCCCGTTACATCGTCACCGGTGAGGTGCTGGACCTCTACTGTCAGATGCTCGTGCGCCCTTATGGTTATGCTCGAGTCCGGGTGACCGTTCTGGAGTCGGCCAGTGGCCAGATCATTCATAGCAAAGTCTATACGGGAGAACGCAGCAGTGGCATGTATGTGCCCGGCAGTGGTTCCCCCGTCCCCTTGCTACGGGATCTGGTCTCCGGAGCGCTCCAGGATGCCGTGGACCGTGCCCTGGATGATTCGGAAATGCGCGGCCGTTTGAACGATGGCATGAGCCTGGAGCCAACGCGTCCGACCATCACCATCTGATCTTGCCGACGTCGTCCGTTGCCTCCGTAGAACGAGCCTTTCATGCCCGCCAATCGCTTTTACAACGACTTCGATATCGAAACTCGCAAGCCGCGAGTCCTGCATCCGAGCGAGTATCGAAATGCCTTTCAGATTGACCGGGACCGCATCATTCACAGCAGCGCCTTCCGCCGACTCCAGAATAAGACCCAGGTCTTCCTCTCCGGCGAATATGACTTTTACCGCACTCGCCTGACTCACAGCATCGAGGTCGCTCAGATTGGGCGGTCCATCTGCGCTTACCTGATGCGCGAGAGCGAGCATCTGGATGAGGAGAGTTTCATCGACCCGGATTTGGTCGAATGTGCATGCCTGTCTCATGACCTTGGCCATCCCCCGTTTGGCCACACCGGTGAGCGCACACTGCACCGGCTGATGCTGCCTTATGGAGGCTTCGAAGGGAATGCGCAGACGCTACGCATCCTCACTCAGACCTTGTTCAATGAAGGCCGGGAAGGCATGAACCCCTCCCGTGCCCTGCTGGATGGCGTGCTGAAATACAAGACGCTCCAGGTGGAAACCCCGGACGCCAAAAATCACTACCTCTACAACGATCAAGAAGGCTGGCTGGATTTCACCCTTGGGCAACAAGCCTTCCCCGCTGAACTGACGCCTGGGAACGTCCGCAACGGCTTCCGCAGCATCGAGTGCCAAATCATGGATTGGGCGGACGACACCGCCTACTCCCTCAACGACATTGCCGATGGCATCCATGCAGGCTTCATCACTGTGACCAAGCTGGAGAAATGGGCGGAAAGGCAGTCGCTCGATGATGCGAGCCAAACCCATCTGACCAAACTCTGCGCTGCCATCCGCGAAGGACGGGTGGAGAGAAAGATGAACAGCGCCATCGGCCACTACATCAAAGCGGCCTCGCTGGTCATGGACACCACCTTCCTCAGCCCCATGACCAAGCGGCATCAATTCCGCCTGCAGATCGATCCCACCGTTCAGGCTGAGTCGAAGCTGAACAAACGCATCGCTCTCGATCTGGTCTTTAAAAGCCCTCAACTGCAGCAGCTCGATTATAAAGCCGACTTCATCCTCACCCGCTTGTTTGAAGTGCTGCAAAGACGTTATGTCGATCACACCAGCGACAGTCTGCACCTCATGCCTGCAGCTCAAGAGGCGGAGATCGAAAACGCACCGGATAAGGCGACACGCGCGCGGCTCGTGTGCGACTGGGTGGCCAGCATGACCGATAGCTTTGCTTTCCGCACCTACCGTCGCCTTTTCGATGCAGATTTCGGCTCGATTACCGATTTTGTCTGATTGGAGAAATAGAGGATTTCTACAAAAGCAGCGGCTTCTTGATTGACCCTCAATCCTGAATTCGTTTAGCCTGGGTATTCCAACCCAAAACAACCATGTCCTCTGCCACCCTGGAGGCTCCGGCTTCCGCCGCCCCTGTCGCTGAAAATAAGCTCACGAAAAAGATCCTGACAGCCGATCACCCCACGTGGTGCCCTGGCTGCGGAGATTTCGCTGTCCTGGCCGCTTTTTACAAGGTGCTGGAAAAGCTCCAGTATCCTCATGAAAAGATCGTCTGCGTGGCAGGGATCGGCTGCTCCTCGCGCTTCCCCTACTTCGTCAACAGCCACGGCATCCACTTCATCCATGGCCGTGCGCTACCACTGGCCACGGGCATTGCTCTCAGCCGCCCAGACGTGCACGTCTTTGTCTTCGGTGGAGATGGAGACGGCTTCTCCATCGGGGGAAATCACCTCAACCATGCAGCACGTAAAAACATCCGGCTGACCTATGTGATCATGGACAACTTCGTCTATGGTCTAACCAAAAAACAAACCAGCCCGACCAGCCCCCAGGGTTTCAAATCCAAAACGGACCCGACGGGTAGCATTGACCGCCCGATCAATCCCATGAAGCAACTCCTGGCCAGCGGCGCGACCTTCATCGCCCGCACCCACGCTGCGCAGGTGAAGCACATGACGGACACCTTTGAACGTGCCATCAAGCATGATGGTTTCAGCGTGGTGGAATGCCTCAGTGAGTGCGTGATGTTTTACTCCGGCTCCTTCGATGACAGCACCCCGCGCAAAGGGGGTGTTTACGACCTCATCGATGAAACCCAGCATGATGTGACCGATGACGTCGCCGCCTTCAAACTGGCAGACCTGCCCACCCCTGGGAAGTTCGGCGTTTTCTATCAAGTCCAACGCCCGACGAAAAACGAGTTGGAGCAAAAGTGGATCGATGCCACCCAGTCGAAGCTCGGAGGGCTCAGTCAGAAAGACATTTTGAAAAAGCGGTTGGAGACGATGCGCTGATCTCGACTCACTTCGTCGCTGGCATGCGTCGGTAAATCCGGCTGCGATTCACATTCAACAGACGGGCGGCTTCGGTCACGTTGCCGCCCGTTTGCTCAAGGGCGCGCTGGATCAAGACATGTTCGGCCTCTTCCAGATCCATCGGCACGCTGTCCGCCGTCACACGATTGGAAGCCGAGGTTGGAGCCTGGGTAGGCGAGGAAGCCGGAACTGCCATGTCAAAGAGCTGCAAATGCTCCCGCTTGATGGTCTTGCCTCCACTCAGGATGAGGGCCCGCTCCATCGCGTTTTTCAGTTCCCGCACATTTCCGGGGAAGCTGTGGCTCTGCAGCAAGCTGAGAGCAGAAGCATCCAGAGAGGGAGGTGACATGCCCATCTCGGTGGAAAAAATACGCAGGAAATGCTCGGCCAGCAAAGGCATGTCCTCCTGCCGATCCCGCAGAGGAGCCGTGGTCACGGTGTAGCGTGCCAAGCGGTAGTAAAGATCCTGTCGAAAGTCTCCCGTCATGATCTTGGCTGAGAGGTCGGCATTGGTGGCACTGAGCACCCGCACATCCACGTGATGTGATTTCGTCGAGCCGACCGGCGTGACCTCCCCGTCCTCCAACACGCGTAGAAGTTTAGCCTGAAGCGCTGCGGGCATGTCGCCGATTTCATCCAGAAACAAGGTGCCGCCATCAGCGAGTTCAAAGTATCCTTTCCGGTCTGCCGTCGCCCCGGTGAAAGCCCCCTTCACATGACCAAAAAACAACGACTCCAACAGCTCTCCAGGCACTGCCACACAATTCACAGGAACAAAGGCCGCTTCGGCTCTGGAGCTGTGGTGGTGAATGGCACGGGCAATCAATTCCTTACCGGTGCCGCTTTCCCCCATGATCAACACGCTGGTTTTCGGAAATTGGCGCAGCCGTTCCAGATCGGCCAGCAATCGTTTGGTATGCGGGCTTTCCCCTACAAAACCGTCCAAGCTCCAACGCTGAGCCTCCCGAGATACCAGGGTGGATAGACGTTGCTTGGCCTTGTCCCGTGAATGCTCCGCCTCCACCCGTCGCGCCACTTCGGCTTCCAGCTCGGCATTGCGCTGCTGAAGCTCACGAGTGAGACCGCTGATCTTCAAATGCGTGGCCACGCGTGTGACCACCTCCTCTGGCTGGAAGGGTTTGACGATGTAATCCACCGCTCCGACGCGGAAACCGTTCAGAATGCTCGCCGTGTCATTGCGGCTGGTGATGAAGATCACGGGGATGTCGCGGGTGGCGTCCTCGGCTTTCAGAGTCCGACACACGTGATAGCCATCATGACCCGGCATCATCACGTCCAGGAGGATGAGATCCGGCTTCGCACGTTCGGCCAGCTTGAGGGCGTCTTTACCGCTGGAAACCGCGAGGATCTCGTATCCCTGGGGCTCCAGCACATGACTCAGCAGGGAGAGGCTGGCCGAGGTATCATCGGCGATGAGAATGCGGGCGCGATTCATGAGACGGAGATTTGGGCAATGACCCTTTGGATGGTTTTCATGTCATAGCTGGCGAGAAAGCCGCGCAAGTGTTGTGCCAGCCGCTGCCCCGCAGTTCCGAGCTGCTCCAGCTCTGCCAGACAACTTTTCAGCACCGTCGCGCTGTGGAGTTCGGCGGCCATGGTCAAACGTCCCGCCAGTTCTTCAGGCAGCACGATTTGACTCAGGTCGATCGAATCACTGAGATCTGGAGCCAGCGGCTCGTCTTTGTATTCAAACTCGACGCCGAGCAGATTCCGCAGGCAACCGTAGATTCGTTCGGCACGGAAGGGTTTGGCCACGAAGTCATCGCAGCCCGCCTTCAGGCACAGATCGCGTTCATGGGCTAGGGCTGAAGCCGAAGTCGCCACGATCTTAACCTCCTCACTATCGAATTCCGAAAGGATGCGCCGGGTGGCCTCCAAGCCATCCACCTCAGGCATGCGAATATCCATGAAGACGATTTGGGGACGCGAGACACGCACCACTTCCACCGCCTGCCGACCATGTTCTGCCAGCACCACCTCACAACCAATGAAAGTGAGCATGGAAGCCAGCACTTCCCGGTTTTCGGGAATGTCATCCACCACCAGAGCCCGGACGAAGTGTCCAGGAGCCAGCCTCACCAATTCACGCGCTGACGTCCGCAATGCCCCAGGCCCGACCACCGAGGGCAGTGCTAACTGCACCTCAAAACAGGACCCTTTGCCCAACTCCGACTGCACCCCAATCTCACCGCCCAAAATCTCCATCTGCCGCCTCGCAATGGCCAGCCCCAAGCCGGTTCCACCTCGACTGCCTGCCTCCTGAAGAAACGGTTCAAAGATGCGCTTCACCGCCTCAGGGCTGATGCCAATGCCGGTATCCTCCACCTCGAAACGCCAGCCTTCATCATCCAGCATGGTCACGCGCAAAGTCACCCGACCACGATGCGTAAACTTCACCGCATTGCCTAACAAATTAATCAACACCTGACGCAGCTTCCCTTCATCACCATGCACTGGCATGGCCCGGTCCAGCAAAGGCGCATCGATTCGAAAACCGATTTGTTTTTCCTCACAGGGATGTTGGAACATCGCCCCCATCTCTCGCACCAGCGCCGCGAGATCGAAGTCTGTTTTTTCCACATCCATGCGTCCCGCATCGATCTTCGACAGATCCAGAATCTCCTGGATGAGGTGCAGCAGATGATCACCGCTGTTCAGGATCGTCGCCACCGCATCTCGATGGAAGCGAGGCAGGGCGCTATCCCTGGCCAGGATTTGCGCATACCCCAGGATGGCATTCATCGGTGTGCGGATCTCGTGGCTCATGTTGGCCAGAAACTCAGACTTCGCCTTGCTGGCCGCCTCCGCCTTGGCTTCCGCTTGCTTACGCACCCCCACTTCAGTCAGCAGTTCTTTTTGTGCCCGTTTGATCTCGGCTGCTTGAGTGGAGCTTTTCCAGAGGTAACTGAAAAGCAACAGGGTGATGAGCATTCCCGAGGCGAGAGTGATCCAGGGCATCGAGTCTGAACGCCAGCTCAAAAAAGCAGCGGTGGGCTCAAACAGGAGCTCCCAATGCCGCCCGGCCACATCCACTCCCGTGGTCCATGCGGGATATCCCTGTAGCCGTGCCCCAGACTGATGATAAAGCAGACTGCCATCCGCCTTATCTCGTAGCGACAAGGCCACCCCATTTTCATGGGCGCTGGCCAGAGACAAATCGATCAGATCACCGATACGGAATACGGCTGTCGCAAAGCCTAACAAAGATTCGCGCCGCTCCTCCACCGTCTTCGCTTCGTGTTGATAGAGGGGTTCGAAGACGATGAATCCGCGCTGACTTGCCTGTTCCTGGGCCAGTCGAATGGGCGCAGTCGCTTTCGGTTGTCCGGTATCGCGGGCCAGTTCCAAGGCTTCGCGACGACGAGGCTCAGAAGCGACATTGAAGCCCAACGCTGGAGCATTTTTCTGCAGACTCTCCAGATAAAACACGGGAAAATACTCACCGCTCTCACGCGCGGGTTTGAAAATCCCTTCCCGTTCTTCTTCGGTGAAATGAAAGTCGGAGAAGCCTTCTGCGCGGGCACGATCTTCCCACGCCTGGCGTTCCGGTCCCGGCACGCGGGGGTCCCAAGCCAGAGCTTGCAGTTCGGGTTGTCGATTCAAGGCCTGGCCCACAAAGGAGCCGAACTCCTGCCGAGTCACCTCCCTGTCGGTCTCGAAGTAGGCGACGATGCCATGCAGCACCTCCATGGATCTGACAATCTGACCACGAATAATCTCGGTGCGGTCCTGCGCCAGCCTCCGCACCTCATCCTGCCAAGCATCCTCCCGCGACCTGAGGAGCAGCATCGTCAGTAGAACGCTCACGACCATCCCGAGCACCAGCGCAAAAATCGCCGGTGCCCTGACCGGAGCATCCGAGTTGGCAGAAAGGGGCATCGAAGCGGGAACTTCCGAATCAGCACTCGCCATGCCAGCGTGTGCTTCAGACGTCATTCGGCATCAGGCAACTCCGCTGGAGCGTGAGGCTTTTCCATAAATCGGACAGGTTTCTCATAAATCGCCAGCACGATGCAGCCCGCCTCACTCACGACACTGTGATAGGTGCCGGGAGGATGAATGCGGAGGGTCCCCGCATGGATGGTGCCGTTTTGATCCCGCTGACTCCCTGCCAAGACCAGGATATGCTCCCAGCCTTCATGCAGATGCATCGGCACGCGCGCTTCTTTGCGGAAGCGGATCAAGGCGGCGGTAGGACCCGTGATGCCATCCCCATAAAAACGGTAGATGTCCACGCCATCCCGGAAATAGCTCCAGGGGATTTCGTCCTCCTTCTGTAAAATGTTGAAGATGTCTCGCAGCTCGAAGTGCGGGAAATTGAAACTCGGTTTGGAGGAGGATTCGTCAGGTTTCACAATGAGGAGGACCTTGGCACGGGTCTGAGGATGAAGAAGCTAAATTAAGGGTGTGTTTTTAAATTGGGGAAGAGCTCGTTGAGTCAGAACGGAGGTCAGGGCAAGGCGCGAGCGCCGTGCCTGTATCCTCTGTGATACAGGCCCAGCGAAGTAACGCCGCCATGGCCTTCGTTCTGACTCAACCCGAAGGGCCTGTGAGTGAGGTGCCGAAGATCTGCGTTGAACGCCTCGGAGCTATGTTCCCATAGCCCCATCGGCGTTCGCCTTGCTCTTCAACACCTTCTCACAGGCGAGCCTCTCCCGAATTTTAAAACACACCCCAGGAGCGCCTATCAAGCGGTTAGGCCATGACCGCCTGAATGAACGCAGTCGAGTCACTGACCGCTCCAAACACCCCTCCCTGCATCTTGATCATCTTCAAGGCTGCCAAGTAGTTGCCGTAATCCGTCGCACCTGTGCAATCGGATAAGAGCAAGCATTCAAAGCCTCGGTCATTGGCTTCACGCATCGTCGTATGCACACACACATCCGTCGTGATCCCCGCGAGGACAATGTTTTGAATCCCCTTCTGCCGTAAGAGCATGTCCAAATCGGTTCCGTAAAAGGAGCCTTTGCCAGGTTTATCAATGATGGCTTCACCTGGCTCTGGATAAAGCTCCGGAATGATGTCCCATCCAGGTTCACCCCGGGTCAAGATACGCCCACAAGGTCCTACGTCACCGATACCGGCACCGATGCGTTGGCTGCGCCACTTCTTGTTCGCCGGAAGGTCCGCCAGATCAGGCCGATGACCTTCACGCGTGTGCATCACGTGGTAACCTTTGGCCCGCACAGCCTCGAAAACTTTTTTGATGGGTTCGATCGGTGCCCGAGTCAAACTCAAGTCATAACCCATCTTGTCCACGTAGCCCCCTGGGCCACAAAAATCAGTCTGCATGTCGATGACCAGAAACGTGGTGTTCTCAGGCCGGAGGTCACCGTTGTAAGGCCAGGGATAGGGATCAGCTTCGACGTAAGGCATGGAATGAAAATGGAATGGGTAAATATGTAGCAAAGAGTGAACCAAGTCCGGGTGGCTCTGCAGATCACCACATCTGCAAAACCACCCGGGGGTTCCACCAACACCAAAAAGACAAGATTAACTTCAGTCAGCGACGGCCGGTAAATGGCCGTGCAATTCTTCCTCTTCTGCGGGCTTGGGAGCCACCACAGCAAACTTGGCGCAGGCCAGCAACACGACAGAAACCAACACGTAGCTCGCTGTCATGACCGGAGATTGAGCAAAGCCGATCTGCTCACCGTGCATCAGACCGAAGAAGGTCAGCAAGGCACCGGTGAAAGCGAAGGCGGCACCGACCGCAAACTTGCGATCAATCACGAAGACCGCAATCGCAGGCAGGATGACGCCACTGAGAATGGCTCCACCTCCCAGAACTTCCAGACCGTGATAGAGCACACCGACTTGGCCTAACTTCTCAAAGCCGATGGCGGCCGCGTTGGTTCCCGCAGCACCGAGTGAGTTATCAATGAGCAGCTTGCCCCAGGCGGCCAAATGCGGAGTTAACGCCAGGATGATGGCGGGAGCATGGCTCTTGGGCGTTTCCTGGAAAGCCTGTGCACCGATCAACATACCGATGTAGAGAAGGATCGGCGAGATCGCCACGATGGGAATCAGCGAGGACATCAGAGAGATGATGCCGAAGGTGCAGAACAAGATAACCACCACGCCCGTGGCTGCCGAATAACCAATTCTTCCGCCCATGGATTTCCAGCCCGGATGCCCGATGTAAACGGCATTGATGAAAGGATTGCCCAAGCAGCAACCGATCAAGCTCACCACACCATCGGCGGTAAGCACTCGTGTGGTTGGGAAGTCGTCACCAGCCACCGAAGCGCTTTCCACGTTATCCAGAGCTTCGACGAGGTCATAGATGCCGAAAGGAATGGCTGTCACCAGGATGATCCCCAGGAACTCAAAGCCCGAGAAGATATGTCCCACCGCAGGGAGCGGGATGGAGAATCCGAAGTTGGCGAAGGATTCCGTCAGCTTGGCCAGTGTCATCCCCCCGTAATTCAGACCGAAGAGGTTGGATCCCCAAGCGATGAGACTGCCGACGGCAATCGCCACGAGGCCAGCAGGAATGCCTTTATAGTAACGCACACCGCCGAACCAGCTCAGCAGGATGATGGCAAAACACACCACACCGATCACCGGGGTGGTGAACATCTCCAAAGCGGGGCGCATGGAGATAAAGCTGATCGAAACACCCGCCAGAGTGCCTAACAAGGCGGCGCGGGGAGTGATCTTCCGGATGATGGGCGCGATAAAGCCGCCAATCATGAGCACGAAGCTCTGAATGAAAACCCAGGTCAAACCAGCTTCCCAACCTTTGATCGGATCTCCTGTTTTTAAGGAGATGGGCAGCATGATCACAAAGACCACCACGAACATGTGCGGCACGCTGATGCCAGAGGGCAGAGCACACACATCGTTACGCCCGGTCTTCTTCGCCAGCTTATAAGCCAACCAGGCGTAGTAAATCGTGCTCATGCAGAGCATCAACCCCGTGGCCGGGAGGATGCGCCCGAAGACGACGTCATCCGGCATTTTCAAAACGAAGCGCAGCAGCGCCGTGAGAGTCAGGAGATTGACCAAGATATTGGTGCCGAATCCAAAGAAGGCATTCCAATCTCCTGGGGTCCAGATTTTGGGTTTAAAGCTAGCAGAAGTGGTCATAGAGGCAGAGTCATTGAGGTTTTCATCAAGTGAGGGGATGGCAAAACAGCACAGTTCAGTTCAAGACGGAGATGATCTTGGTGGAGTCCGTGACCCAGCCAAAAATCCCACCTTGGGCTTTGATCATTTGAAGCCCCATCTCCTGAAAGACGGGGAAGTAGGAGGCCACGCAGTCTTCCGGCACGAGGCATTCATAACCGCGGTCATTCGCCTCGCGGACGGTGGTATTCACACACACCTCCGTGGTGACTCCGGTGACGACAAGCTGGGTAATGCCGAGATTCTGCAAGATGGCGTGCAGATCGGTGGCGAAGAAAGCGCCTTTCCCCGGCTTATCGATCACCGGCTCACCCGGGAGAGGGTAGAGCTCAGGGATGATGTCATGCCCGGCCTCGCCACGAATCAGGATGCGGCCCATGGGACCGGTATCACCAATCGTCTTCGAGCCTTTCCCGCGCACTTTTTTAGCCGGAGGCAGGTCCGCGAGGTCAGGGCGATGCCCTTCCCTCGTGTGCAGCACCTGAAGTCCGGCAGCGCGCCAGATTTCCAAGAGGTTTTGGTTAGGCTCGATGGCTCGGCGAAGCTGCGTGACATCGTTTCCAAGCATTTCACCAAAGCCGCCCGGCTCTAAGAAGTCGCGCTGCATGTCAATGATGAGCAAGGCGCACTTGGAAGGGATGAGCTCGAAGGTGTAGGGCTCCGCTTCAATGGTGAGGGGGGCATTCATGTCCATGAGGATTCCTTTCGAAGAAGATGAGGCGGCTTTGATGCGATTAGCGTGCCGGGTTTAAAAGAAGATGGAGATACCGCCGTGAAACTGGACGAGGTCACGCTTACGAGCACCATCCGCACCCAGCACCTGGTTGCCGTCCAACAGACCTGGGTTGTCCAGGTGATAGTATTTCACCCCAGCATACAAGGACCAGAATCCCATGCTCTTCGGCACAAAGGACAGTGGCACGGTGGCCTGCACCCCCGTGCGGATGACCGCCACACCAGAACCCCCACCCGTGCCATCGAATTGCTGGTAGAAGTCGTTATCGACGATGTTGATGAAGGTCGGGAATTCGAACTTCACCTTCTTCAGATCAATGGTCGGGGTCATCCCGATGGTGAAGTAGTAGCTCTCGCTGGAAGTGGCAGGATTGAAGGCCACGGTGGACTTGTTTTTCAGTTCTTTCCAGAAGGCCACATAGGGATTGATAGAGAAGACCTGGCTGCCTGTGAACGCAGCGTCATTGAAGCCCAGCTTCAGTTCCAAATGCTGGGAGGTGGGGTAAGCCGACACCATGCTCTCAAACGCCGTGTAGTTGACGTCGAAAGACCAGTATTTGGCGAACTTGAAGCCCAGCCCGGCGATGGGGTCGAACTCATTCCAATTTCCTTCATCTGGTCCCGACTCCCGACTGTGGAAGGAACTCCAGACCCCAGTGGTAAGGGTCACGTCATTGAGGAAGCCATCGGGATTCGAATACAGATTCCAGAAGACCAGGAACAGAGGTTGAAAGACGAGCCCCTGGTTCTCCACATTCAGACCACGCGGGGTGATGTAGTGATCGGAAAAGTCCAGCTTCAGCAGGGCATGCACCCAGGATGATGAGGGTGGGGGCTCCACAATGGGAGACAGCTTGGCCGACTCACCCGCCTGAGAGGTAACGGCGGGAAGAAGGACGCAGGCACCGAGCGCCAGGGACGCCAGACTGACTTTGCAGCGATGAATGAGGGATGTTTTCATGGGGAGGGATGATGCTTTCAGCAAGCAGCCACTCCTCATGGCATGACGGGTGCCAAGCCGAGACAACGTTTCCTAACCCATTGATAACCAAATATTTAAAAAACACCCCACCCCTTATTCATGAGGTGTTTTCCTGTTGCAACGCACAACACGTGCGACGTTTCGCGACTCAAACCTTGGTCAACTGTCGCCGAAGAGACATCTCGACGCCAGTGATCAGGAGAGCGAGGCAGAAGAAGATCACCATCGTGTTGATCCACAGGGTGTTAAAGTCCGTGCCGAAGTAACGCTTCACGGTGCCAAAGAAAACATTCGGGCTGGTCTTCCGGCGGTAATCCTCCCGTTCCATCTCGGCTTTGGTCACCAGATCGAGCACCTTACGATTCACGTAAATCTCCTCGGCACTGATGCCATCGTCATCGCCCAGGGCACTCTGCAGCAGCTTCGGTGTGACCTTGCCCCGCATGGTCGCATCGCGAATCTGACTGAGCTTCTCCGCGACGGCTCGATCCGTTTTGGCATACAGGCCGGAGACAACCGCGAGGCCCTGCTTGGCCGCGTCCAGATCACGCTGCTGATCCGAGGTCATCTTGATGTCGGGAGGCAGATTGACCAGTTCTTGAATCCGTGCCTCAAGCTGATCTTGAGCGGCGGTGAGCGGGTTCAGTTTGGCCTGAGAGATCAGCATGGCTTCATAACTCCAACGCAGAGGCATGAATTGACAGATGAAGGGCACCTTCAGCTTGCTCGGTTCGCTCTCTTCGGTGATGCCCGCCTTATCCAGCCAACGCTGCATGGAATACACGAAGTCGAGGTTCTTGTTCATCTCCTCGTATTTGATCAAGGCCCCACCCAGAATGATCTGAGGGATCAGGATCAGCGGGATGGCGTTGATCGCCGTGCGGTTGTCCGTGACGATGCTGGAAATGAGCAAGCCGAGACAGATTCCCGTGAGAGCGGTGATGAACATCCACCAGAGGTGAATGAAGAACATGTCTCGGATCTCCAGCACGGTATTGCCAATCCACAGATAAATGAAGCACTGGATCAGCGCGAAGGTGCTGAGAGAGATGATCTTACCACTCAGATAGTAGAAGGTCCGCAGGTTATGATTGCGCTCTCGATTGAGGGTATGCCGGTCACGAATGATCTCATCCGCACTGTTGGTTAACCCCAAGAACATGGCCACCACGAGGCTCATGAACAGATACGTGGGGATGTGAAAGGCCGTGGCAAAGGTGTAACTCTCCTCCTCGCTGTATTTCAGCACGCTGGAGATGAGGAAGCCCAGCAAGGGTGCCTCCAGCAAGGTGGTGAGCAGGTTGGTGCGATTACGCAGCTTGCTCAAAAACGCCCGCTTTAGCAGGGTGTAGAAAAGGATGCTCTCCTCCCGCAGCGTGTGCTTGGGAGGCTTCGGCATGGCCCGTGACCGACTGCCCGTGTGAGTATCTTCACGAGGTCGCGCAATCAGATTCGTACTCCCCGGGAAGGCCTGCGCCTTCGCCATGCTTTCCAGCATGAGGTGGCTCTGGTAGCGATCTCGCCAGAAGTTAGGGGGGAAGCGGCGTGCCGCCACGAGGTGACCGTCCGCACTGCGTTCTTGGATAATGTCCCCGCTGATGTCACGCAGCGGAGTCTCCAGCACATCAAACACAAAGTCGGGAGTGAGATTGCCGGGCATCTCAGCCTCGCGCTGCCCGGTTTCATCGTTATAGGCTTTCCAGAAGTATTCGATCAGTCCCTGCGGAGTGCCGAAGTAGGCCATCTTTCCACCTTTATCGAGCAGCAGCGCTTTATCGAACATCTGCAGGAGGCGCATGCTCGGCTGGTGGATGGAGGTCAAAACGATCTTGTTGCGAGCCAAGCTACGGATGATCTCCAACACGTGCTCGCTATCCTTGGAAGACAGTCCCGAGGTGGGTTCATCAAAGAGATAGACATCCGAGATGCCGATCATGTCCAGGCCGGCATTCAGACGCTTGCGCTCGCCGCCTGAAAGAAACTTCTGCTGTGGCGTGCCGGCCAGACGCTTGCGCATATCCGCCAGGCCCAGTTCAGCCAGCTTGGCATCCACACGCTTTTTCCGCTCTTCCGTCTTCAGGTGCGGACAACGCACCGCCACGGAGAAGTCCAGGTTCTCCTGCACTTTCAGCAGAGGATCAAAGGCATCTTCCTGGGGAATGTAAGCGATGTAGGGTGTGAGGTTGGTGAGATTGCTATACAGGTTGAGCCCGTTCATCAGCACCTCACCGCCACGGGTCTTGAGCTGACCGCCCAGCACTCGCAAAAGCGTGCTCTTCCCACATCCGCTCGGGCCCATGACGCAGATCATTTCACCACGGCGCGCGATGAAGCTGATGCCATCCAGAGCGGTATCACGACCATCGAAGCGATGCGCAAGCTCGCGCACTTCCATCTGGCGGATGGTGTTGCGCTCTTCTTCAATGATGCGGTCACTGAAGTGACAGCGCAGGAACTGCCCTTCCCCGAGCGTGATGGTATCTCCATCACTCAGCAGGATCCGATCCCGCACAGGAATCTGTCCCACATAGATGGGGCGCGAGGTGCGCAGGACTTCCAGAGAGCCGTTTTTCTGCGCGTAGTTGCACTCGATGCGTAGAAGGATCTCCCCTTCGGTGTCTTCTGAGAGGAGGATATCCCCTTCATCGAGAAGCTCCGGTTTATTCGAGACGAGATAGGTGTTGCGACTACCTTCAAGGCGGAACTGACCACCGAACTCCTGGGCCCGCACGCGCAGATCACGTAGCGAAATTTCAATCTCCCCATGCGCGATGATGCTGTCCTCGATGGAGGCTTCCAAAAGAGTGCCTTCGGTGAGCGGCACGCCATTGATGGTGGCATCGGTGTTGCGCAACGCTTCGACGGTCACGCCGAGACCGAAGCTGACACGTAAATTGGTGCCACGAGCCCGCTGCTGAGCGATCTCGGCATCACCCGTTTCGGTCAGGGTCAAATAGAGTTGCGACCCGGTGACCGTCTTCTTCGAATTGAAGTAAGAGATGAGGTCATTGTAATCCAGCGTGACATCCTCAAGCACCACCCTTTCCCCTGGATATAGGCGGGAGAAATCCCCAGGAGGTTGGCGACGGCTGCGCACCAAAATGGGGATACCCCCCGTGTTCTTCAGAAGCACCAGATTCTGAAAACGGAAGGCCACAACCGAGCACTCCGGCGACAGCGTGCGCAGCAGCACATCACAGTTATCGCCGGAGCCGACGCGCAGCGTTTCCAGCGGCTGGCCGCTCTTGCTGGTGAAGTCTTCCTCACTGGGTTTATCGCCCGCATTGAGCTGATAAACGATGTCAATGGCCTGGGCGGCGATCCCCAGGTTGGTCATGAAGAGGTAAAACTCCACCATCTGACGCTGATTCGTCAGTGAACTCGAGATCAGCAGGTAAAGCTGCACACAGAGCAGGATCTTCTGCTCCATCGTGAGTTCATTGCTCAGTTCCTTGGCTCGTTGTGCTAGGTCCTGCGGCTGCTGAAGGGCCTCGAAGTAGAGGCGCCGCATGTCGGAGTAGATCGCCCCGCTGTAGTCGTAGCGCAGGTAACCCAAGGAGGACTCGATTTCCTCCTCCTCCACCTCACCATCCAGCTTGGAGAAGCCCGCAAAGACTTCGATCAGCACGGGCAGCATGGCATTGCGATTCGCGGAAGCCAGCACGGAGCTGTCCTCCCCTTTCCACAAACGGCCCCAGTGGGCAGGACGCCACCAACGCAAAGGCTCCGGTGGCGGAGCTTCGGGCCGCCGGTGCAGGGGTGGACGGGACATTTGGGCAGTGCTCATGCGGGAAATCCCCGAGGGAGGAAGCCAAGGGCGCGCGACTATCGGCGGTCTGAGTGCTTAGGCAACCTGGACCTGCTTAAAGTGTGGGAAAACAGAGAGGAACCTGCCAGAGCTGAGATAGGTAACCGTTGGATCCATGGAGATGTGGAGGCTGGATAAAAATCTTGCTGCAGGGCTCCTGACTGAGCCGAGAGCATCCCTTCATCCAGCGATCCCCCGCGTCATCAGGCCAACCGGGAATCGATGTCTTTCTCCAGCCAAGACCACATGCTGCTGAGAGAGCCGGAGACCTTTTGCTTAGCGGCAGCCAGTTCATTGGCACTGAGCTTCTGCCCGGCAGCCGGGACCTGACGACCAAACATGTAGTATTTGATCTTCGGCTCCGTGCCGGAAGGACGGACGGCAAAGCTGCGACCATCGGCCAAGTCCACAAACAGCATCTTCTCTTTGGAGATCAGCTCACCTTCTTCATCATGGATCACATCCTTGCGGAAGTCGCGCACTTTGACGACAGCGCTGCCATCCACTTCAGTAGGCGGATTGGCCGCATAGCTATCTGCCAGCTTCGCGATCTGAGCTGCTCCAGAGGCGCCTTCAAAGACCTTGCTCTGGTTCACTTCGAGGAAGTAACCGACATCGCAATACACCTCATCCAGCAGTTCCACCACGGTCAGGCCACGAGACGCTGCATAAGCCGCCAGTTCAGCGAACATCACCACGGCTCCATTGCCGTCTTTATCACGGCTGAAGTCATCGCCCATGTAGCCGTAGCTTTCCTCACCGCCGAAGACGAGGAACTTGCTGTATTGCAGACGAGCCGCGCGGGATTCTTCGGCAGGGAGGTCACGATACTTGGCCAAGATCTCGGCAGGCAAGGCCGCTTCATACTTGGCCAACTTCGCGCTGATCCACTTGAACCCGGTGAGCGTGTTCACGCACTGCACCCCGAACTTCGCAGCGATGGTGTCCTGCATGGGGCTGGTCACGAAGGTTTTCAGGAAAACGGCGTTCTTCTTGTTCTCGTCGTTCAAGATGCCGAGATCGAACATGGTCTTCAGGCGATACCAACCCATGAGAGAACCGGTTTGGTTACCCGTGAGCAGCACCATTTCACCTTGCGCATTGCGCACACCCACGCCCATGCGGTCGCAGTCGGGGTCCGTGCCGATGACAATGTTCGCGCCTTCCTTGTTGGCCAGATCCACCGCCATCTTCAGGGCCGGGGCATTCTCGGGGTTAGGCGACTTCACGGTCGGGAAGCGGCCATCTCGCACGTCCTGCTCAGGCACCGTCAGGAAGTTAAAGTTCAGCCGCTTCAGCAGCACCGGCACCAGCACACCACCGGCACCATGTAGGGCGGTGTAAACGATCTTCAGTTCCTTGGCCTTCTCATCCTTCAGCAATTCAGGCTGGAGCATCATGGTCTCCACCCGCTTGAGGTAGATCTCGTCGATTTCTTCACCGATGAGGGTCAGTTGGCCCTGCTGATCTTCCGGCAGAGGCAAATAGGCCTCATCCACAATGGCATTCACTTCCTTGATGATGCCTGTGGCATGAGGTTCCACGATGCCAGCGCCATCGCTGTAGTTCACCTTGTAGCCATTGTCGTGAGCAGGGTTGTGAGAAGCCGTGAGCATGACGCCTGCATCCGCACGCAGATGACGCACGGCAAAGGACATCTCTGGCGTAGCTCGGCAGCCATCGAACAGATACACATCCGCGCCATTCTCCACCGCGATCTGGGCACAGCGTTTGGCAAACTCAGGGGAAAAATGACGGGTGTCATGGCTGAACACCACGCTGGGTTTCCCGGTCAGGCCTGCGGCTGCGCGATAGCCCTTGATGTAAGCCACGAGGCCACGAGTCGCACGCCCCACGTTGTAGAAGTTCATGGCATTGGTGCCGACACAGGGATACTCAGGACGCTGATCTTCAGCAGCACTGCCACGCTCCACGGAGGTGACGATCTTGGCCACCGTGCGTCCGCGCAGGCCACCGGTGCCAAACTTCAGGGTCTGGAAGAAGCGGTCATTCAGCTCATCCCACTGGCCTGCCTGGGCGAGTTCCTCGATGCTGTTGCGATACAAAGGATTATCACTGGCGGAAAGCAGGGCCTGGATGTTTTCAAGGCTGGACTTCAGGAGCTGACCTGCATCGGCGGCGGACTGGAGAGTGGCTTCAAGAGACATAATCGAGACGAGAATAGCGGCCTGACCTGATTTGGCAATGTGCAGCCGTGGCGAATTTAGATACATTCTGGCGAAGTTATGCCCGAACGACTTTCCATCCGCCCCGCCACTGAGACCGATGTTCCCATCATTCTCTCGCTCATTCAGGGTTTGGCCGAATATGAGAGACTATCGGATGAAGTGATCGCTACGGATGCCAGCCTCCGACAAACTCTCTTTGGAGAGAAACCCTGTGCGGAGGTGCTAATCGGCTGTGTGGATGGTGAACCCGCCGGATTTGCCCTGTTTTTCCAAAACTACTCCACCTTTCTGGCCAAACCTGGGCTGTATCTGGAGGATCTGTATGTGCAGCCTCAATACCGCCAGTGCGGCCTGGGCAAAGCCCTGATCACCTCCGTGGCCCGTATCGCTCAAGAGCGGGGATGCGGTCGGTATGAATGGACGGTGCTGGATTGGAATACCCCTGCCATCCAGTTTTATGAAAACCTGGGTGCGGAAATGAAAAGTGACTGGCGTATCATGCGCGTCGCCGGAGATGCCCTCGCCCACATGGCCTCACTGGCCCCCGCAGCCTGATTTCCACCCTTCCCTATGATGACCTGGATCGAATGCGGCCCCGAGCACCTGGAAGCCATCCGGGCCATCTTTAATGACGCGATCGCTCACACCACGGCGCTCTACGAGGATGAGCCGCGCTCCAGCGAGTTCATGGAGACTTGGTGGCGCCTCAAGCAGCAAGGGCAGTTCCCCGTCATCGGTGCTCTGGATGAAGGGGGCACCTTGATGGGCTTTGCCACCTATGGCCCCTTCCGCCCGCATCCCGGCTATCGCTTCACGCTGGAGCACTCCATCTATGTCGATGCTCGATTTCGGGGTCGCGGTTTAGGCCGACGGTTCCTTGAGCGACTGATTGAGTCTGCTCAAGCCCAAGGCTACCGCACGCTCATCGGAGTGATTGATGCTGAAAACCGGGCCAGCATTCGTTTGCATGAACGGCTGGGTTTCAGCCTCTGCGCCACCCTCCATCAGGTGGGGTTCAAGTTCGGTCGCTGGTTGGATGTCGTGATGTATGAGCGGGTGCTTTCCTAACGCGCGAAGCGTCCCGGAGTGCGGTGGCAAGCGCTCAAGCGCGACACCGCTCCGGTAGCCTCAGGTCAGCCTTTGTTCATCACATGCTTCCCGTATCAGCGGTGTCGTCGAGGCAAGGATGTCCTTGCCTCTCTGCCACCGCGCTCCGGGACGCTTCGCGCCAAGCTACACGTCACTTCACCGGCCCAGTGCTCTGGAGATAAGCCATCAGATGAATGACATTCTCTTCACCCAGGGCCGCGAGCAGGCCCTCAGGCATGAGGCTCATGGCCAGCTGCTGCTGCTCGGCAATGTCCGTGCGCTCCAGGACCAATCGCTCGGCCGGAGTCTGCACGGTCACCGTCTTGGGATTCTGCTCGGGAATCACGCCCGTGATGGTGCGGCCATCCTTCAATTTAAAGATGGTCATGCGATAATCCGCTGGCACGATGGCACTTGGATCGAGGATGTTCTCCAGCAAGTAGGTCAGCTTGTGGCGATCTCCCCCCGTCAGATCCGGGCCGATCATACCGCCTTCACCGTAGAGTTTATGGCAGGCTGCGCAGGTGCCCATGAAGATCAGCTTCCCCTTCACCGCATCCCCTTTAGCCAAGGCGGCTGGAGTCAAAGCGGCGGTCCATTTCTCCATCTCGGCTTTTTTGGCCTCCGGTGTATCGCGCAGCTCACCCCAGACTTCGGTGAGCTTTTTGGTTAGGCTTTCGTCTTTCAGACTAACAATGGCCCGTGCCTGATAAGGCGTGATGACGGAGGCAGTCGCACGTCCTGCTTTGATATAATCCAGCAACGCATGAGCGTAGGCCGGGCGGCTGATGAGAGTATCCACCGTAGCATTCTGTTGCTCCTGATTGCGTCCCGGCCAAGGCTGAAGCAGCGCCTTCGGGATGCTCGGATCATCATAGGCGGCCAGGGCGCTGCGGGCTTCCGTGCCGATGACTTTGTCATTCACCAAACCGCGAATGATGGGCATCAGTTCAGGCTTGGCCGTGCGGGTCAGGCTGGCAAAGGCATTGCGCCGTGCCGAGGCATCGCCTTCCGTGTCTTTGATGATGGGGATCAGCTCCTCCATTGGGCGACCACCTCCGAAGATGGTGGAGAGTTGATGCACTGCGGCATCTTGCGGTGAGCCCGTTCCAGTCAAGGCTTCACCGGTGGCACGGACGAGATCATCCCAGCCTTTCGGTTTCGGAGCTTTGTTCCAACCATTCAGCGCTGCGGCCATGCCATCGAGCACATCCTTGCGTGCATCTGGAATCTCACTCATCAGAGCCACCAAGGCATCCACCGCAGCCGGCTGTTTCTCGATCTCCTCGGTGATACGACGTGCCACCAGACGGCGCACGGTCGGAATCTTCGCCTCACGAATCAGCTGCACGCCCTTCATCGGATCGGCAGCCACGGCGGGCTCGATGCCATACCAGATCATTAGCGGTTGCTGGCGGTCGTTGGCGTCTTCTTCATGCTTGGCTAGAGCGGTCGCAATAGGCCAGCGATCATCTAGCGCCAGTTGTTGCAGGGAAGAGGCCAAATGAAGGCGAGTCAGGCCATCCGTGCTATCGGCATCCGCTAAGGTAGGCACCGGCTTTAGAGCGGGGGCGATACCACGTTCATACTGCTGCTCCAGAGCTTTTCTGCTCCACCAGTTATTCTCGCTCGCCAAAAGCTTCACGAGTTCCTCATCCTTCATCGCAGCCACGTTCACGGGCCCCTGCTTCGTCGGCTCCCCATACACGATCTTATAAATGCGCCCGCTCGTGCGGTGCACACCGTCGTTGTCATGGCACTCACCCGTGTCGCTCCAGTCGGAGACGATGACGTTACCATCTGGGCAGGTCAGCAGTTCAATGCCGCGGAACCACGGGTCCTTGGCCTGCATGAAGTCAGGCGCGTGTTTGCCGACATATCCGCAGCCTTCACGCTCCAGGCGGTCCACGTTGATACGACGACCATGAAGATTGCAGGTGAGCATGGCACCCTCGTATTCCTTTGGCCACAGACCGCCCTGATAAATCAGCATGCCGACATGGGCATGACCACCACCAAGTTCTTGAGTTTTGTTGCTGATGCCCGTGCGGATGTCGCTCCATTTCTCGGCACCGGTGTCCCAGTGAAAGTGATCCGCCGTCTGCTCGATGATCTCATACACATGGGGGTTCAGATGGGTGCCGAACATGCGGCGATAGTAGGCCCCTGGGATGACGTGCCAGAGGTGACCGATCACGGTATTGATCATGAACAGCTCACCATCGGCATTCCAGTCATGGCCCCAGGAGTTGGTGCCGCCATGGGCCACCGTTTCCAGGATCTTCCTCGTCGGATGATAACGCCAGATGGCGCAGTTCATCTTCACACGTTTTTCGTTAGGCGTGCCAGGAGCCCCCACGGCGGAGGTGTCCGTGATGCCATGACGCCCATACAGCCAGCCATCCGGTCCCCAGCGCAGACCATTGACGATGTTATGCCCGATGGTCTTGGTATTGAATCCATCCAGCAGGATCTCCGGTTCGCTATCGGGCTCATCGTCACCGTTTTTATCGGGGATGAAGCTGAGCGTGCCGTTGTTTAAGATCCAAGCTCCACCATAGCCCCACTCCACACTGGTGAGATAAGCTCCTTTGTCCCAAAAGACCTTGCGGCCATCGTGTTTACCGTCGTTGTCCTTGTCTTCAAGAATGATAATTCGGTCCCTCAGGGTGGTATCCCAGCGCGCCGGGTTTTCCGCATAGGTGTAATTTTCCGCCACCCAAAGACGCCCTTTCGGGTCCCAGGTCATGGCGATGGGCTGCTGCACATCCGGCTCGGAGGCGAACACCACGCATTTGAAACCTGGCGGCAGCTCCATGGTGGCCGCGGTTTCTTCTGCCGACATGGGTTCTCCTTTTTCGCTATTGAACGGCTTGGGGAAATCCGCAGCAAAAACGGAGGTGGCGAGAAAGGGCAGCAACAGACGATTCATGACAGAGGGGTGACAAAACGCTCTAAAAGTATGGATTCTGACGACAGAGTGAAACGCTCTATCAGAAGCCCTATGAAACGTCTCCTGCTTTTCGCCCTGCTGGTTGGTTTCCCTCTGCTGGCAGCGGCAGAAAGTCTGAAGGTGGCCACCTTTGATGTGGATGCCACCCCTCCCCTCGGATCTCCGATGGCCTATGACCCGGTGAAGCGCCTGGATGAGCTGACCCTGCGTGCCCGTGGGATCGTCCTGCTCGGCATGGAAAAGCCCATCGTGCTCTGTGCCGTGGACTGGATCGGCATTGCCAATGAAGGGCACGATGCTTTTTGCGCCGCCCTAGCTGAAGCCGCAGGCACCACCCCGGATCGTGTCGCCGTGCACACCTTGCATCAGCACGATGCCCCCGGCTGCGATTTCACTGCAGAGAAAATCATCGCCGATCTTCAACTGAAGGACTATGGCCGCTTCGAAGGCACCTTCCATCGTCAGGTCATCCAGCGCCTCGCCGATGCGGTGAAAGCCGCCCTGCCGAATGCCAAAACCATCACCCACTACGGACGCGGCAGTGCTGAGGTGAAGGAGGTGGCCTCTAACCGCCGCATCCTAGGCCCCGGTGGCCGCATCCGTGCCATGCGCCTGACCACCACCAAAGATCCAGCGCTGCGTGCCGAACCCGAGGGCACCATTGATCCCACCGTGACCCTGCTCAGCTTCTGGACGGGTGAGCAACCCGTGGCGGTGCTCAGCTACTACGCCTGCCATCCGCAGAGCTACTACCGCCTGGGTATCCCTAGTCCCGACTTTCCCGGCATCGCTCGCTTCTTTCGCGGTCAGGATGTGCCCGAGGCCCTGCACGTGCATTTCAATGGCGCGGGGGGAAATGTGGCCGCGGGCAAATACAACGACGGCAATCGCGAGAATCGCCTCCTCCTGGCGAGTCGTCTGGCTGACGGGATGAAGCGCGCTTATCTAGCGACTGAAAAGCAGCCAGTCACCGCAGAGGACGTGGATTGGCTGAGCCTGCCCGTCTCCTTACCTCCTGGCAAACATCTCACCGAGGAATCTCTCATTCACGGCCTGAAAACCGAGCCCGCAAAAGGCTACATCGCTAAAGCCGATCAACTCGCGTGGCTGCGCCGCTGTGAAGCCGGGCATCAGATCTCCATCACCTGCCTGAAGATCGGTCAAGCCCGCGTGCTGCATCTCCCCGGTGAGCTCTTTGTGGAATATCAACTCGCTGCCAAAGCCATGCGCCCCGATCTGCATGTGAGCCTCGCCGCCTACGGAGACTATGGCCCCGGCTACATTGGCACCACCGTGGCCTATGGTGAAGGTGGTTATGAAACCAGTGAACGCGCCAGCAACGTCGCCCCCGAGGTGGAGCCTGTGATCATGAATGCGATGCAGAAGCTGCTGGAGAAGTGAAGAGGAAGCAGGCCGAGTGACCTGGAGCGCACGCGTCTCGCGTGCCGTCGGCGGCGTCTCGCCGCTGACCGTTCTAGGAGGTCCAAATGGTATAAATCGAAAACAGAGTGAGCATCTGCCCAGGCTTGGCTGGAAGCGATGAACAACTCATAGACACTGATGGTATCCATAAGTGTCGATGAGTGTCCATCAGCGGTTTTTTCACGTCCTTTTGAGCCCTGGATCATGCCTCCGAGAACGGTTTCCCGCGAGGACGCAGGAAACAGCAGGCGAGACGCCTGCGCTCCAGGAAGAGCCCCTCAGATTGACAAAGCGCCACTTCTGTGGCAAAACTCCCTCATGAACCGCCACGTCCGCCCCAACCGATCCGCCCGACCAGGCATGCACCTGGCTGGACGTGGGCCCGTGGCTTTCTGAGCGTTATTCGATTAAGGACGACTCTTTTTCACCACGGCCCTCCCCACTTCGAGGCCGTGGTTTTTTTGTGCCGCTGCCTGTCCTCTCCCCAACCTTCTTCGTCATCTTTCTAGCGGCAGCTTATGCATTCCATCGTTTCATCTTCCTCGGAGTCCACGCCAGACACCGAGTCCAAATCCGACCTTCTGTCACCTCCTCAGGCTCCCTGGCCCACGTTTGGTCAGGAATCCCACACCACATTCAAACTCGCCCTGCCCCTCATCTCCGGGCAGCTCAGTCAGATGCTCATGGGCGCAGCGGACACGGTCATGATCGGTGCCGTCGGAGTCATCTCCCTCGGGGCCTCCACATTTGCCAATACCTTGTTAGCCGTCCCCTTCGTCATGGGCATCGGCCTACTTAGCTCGGTGTCTGTGCGTGTCTCCCAGGCGCATGGGGCCCATGAACCGGAGGAGGCTCAGCAGGCTGTTCGGCATGGCACCTGGTTGGCGGCGGGTCTTGGGCTGTTGGTCGTTCTTGCGATGGGACTGCTCATACCCTTGCTATCGTGGTTTCGCCAGCCCGCGGAGGTCGTGGCGCAAACGCCGGTGTATCTCCTGACCTGCGCGGTCTCCCTGATCCCTGCGCTGATAAGCATGGTGTGGAAAAACCATGCCGATGCGATGAACCGGCCCTGGCCACCGTTCTGGATCATGCTCGGCAGTGTGCTGCTGAATGTGCTGCTGAATTGGCTGTGGATTCACGGTCACTGGGGGTTCCCTGCGTTGGGCTTGGAGGGTGCGGGCTATGCCACACTCGCCGCCCGCTGCATCGGTGCCCTGGTGCTGTTTCTGTGGCTCACACGGAGCGCAACCACGCGGGCCTGGACGCCTCCCCACTGGCTGGCACGGTGGCAGCGGAGCAGCTTCAGCAGCCTGCTGGCGATTGGCATTCCAGCGTGCATGCACATGCTGGCGGAGGTCACCGCTTTCGTCACCGCCTCCCTCATGGTCGGCTCCCTCGGCGTGGCTGCACTGGCGGCGCACCAGGTCGCCATCACCTGCATCGCCACGGCCTTCATGATCCCTATGGGCGTGGCTATGGCCACGACCGTGCGGGTGGGTGAGATCGTCGGGGCACAGCAGCGCGAGCGCTTGCATCGGGTGCTGACAGGCAGTTGGCTCTTCGCCGCCGCTTTCATGACCTGCTCCATGATCCTGTTCTTCGTCTGGGGCCGGGAATTGGCGATGTTGTTTGTGCAGGAAGCGGAGGTCATCCGAGTCGCGACAACGCTGCTCCTGGTGGCCAGTCTGTTTCAGCTCTTCGATGGTCTCCAGGTCGTCTCCGCCGCAGCCCTGCGGGGCGTGGATGATGTGAAGGTGCCCGCCTGGATCGCCGTGCTCGCTTACTGGGTCATCTCCCTGCCCATGGCTTGGGTGCTGACGTTCCATTGGAATCTCGGTGCCGCCGGTGTCTGGGGTGCCCTGGCCATCGGTCTAGGCATCGCCGCCCCCATGCTCATGTGGCGTGCCTGGCGGCTGCTGGAGGCAAGCGCGAGATATGACAAGACGTCTCCACAGCCAATATGATCGGATCAACCATCACACCTGCCATCCACAAAAAAGCACCCGGTCTTGCGACCGAGTGCCTTACTTTGAGCGGGAGCTGAAGGGTTAGTTCAATTCAAGCGACAGCTTAAGCGAAGATGTCGATGACAGGCACCCCTTTGTCCGCCACGGTGAAGGGGCGGTTGGAGGGGGACATAACGATCTCTTCGGTCGGCAGGCCCATGGCGTGGCCAACGGTGGCCAAGAAGTCCTGTGGGCTGGTCTGCTTGTCGGCTGGACGGCGGCCATCCTTGTCGGTGGCTCCGTAGGCGAAGCCGCGCTTCACACCACCACCGGCGAGGACGGTGGAGTAAGCCAGCGGATAGTGATCGCGACCATCGTTTTCGTTGATGTCCGGCGTGCGGCCGAACTCGGAACCGAGCACGACGAGCGTGGAATCCAGCAGGCCTTTGGCTTCCAGATCCAAGAGAAGTGCGGCGAAGGCCGTGTCCAGGATGTTGCCATTGTTGGTCATGGCGTTGTCGATGGTGTTGTGCATGTCCCAGCCACCCATCTGCACTTCCACGAAGCGGACGCCAGCTTCCACCAGACGGCGGGCAAGCAAGCAGCCTTGGCCGAAGTTGTTGCGGCCATATTTTTCGCGGGTTTCAGCGCTTTCGGCGGAGAGGTCGAAGGCCTTAAGGTCCTCGCTCTTCATAAGCTTGAGGGTCTCGTCGTAGAACTCGGTGTAGGCCTTCACATCGTCCGTCTGGAATTTCTTCCGGAAGGAGGTGTCGAACTCGTTCATGAGATCGATGCGCTTGCTGAACAGGTTGTCCGAGGTGGTCGGGCGGATGTTCTGCAGGCCGTTCTCAGGGTTGGAGATCGGGATCGGGGAGAGGGCCGGTGGGAAGAAGCCGGAGCCCGGGTAGGAACTGCCGCTATTCACAATGACGCTGTCAGGCAGGGTCACGTCTTTGATCTTACCCAGGAAGTGGGTGGCCCACACGCCCATGCACGGGTGCACGATGGTGGTGCGGGGCTCATAACCGGTCTTCATGATGTAGGTGCCGGACTCATGCACCCCGGTCTTGGAGGACATGGAGCGGATGATGGAGAGCTTATTGGCATTTTCGGCCAGCTTGGGCAGGTAGCCGCCCAGGAAGTCGATGCCTTCAGCCTTGGCTTTGATCGGGTCGCTCGGGCCCTTGGTGGAGCCGGTTTTCGGGTCAAAGGTATCCAGATGGGTCATGCCGCCATTCATCCAGAGATAAATGACGTGCTTGGCCTTGCCAAAACCCGGGGTGCCGGGGCCGGTGCGGACGGCGGCGCCTTCCGCAGCCGCCATGCGGGCGGAGAGGCCGGGCAGCACGCTGACGCCGAGTGCGGTCTTGGCCGTATTCAGCATGAACTGGCGGCGGCTCTGATCATTCAGACGAAGAAGTTCGGTTTTCATGATTCGATGCGTTGTCTTTTGAAAGGGTGGTTACAAACGAGGCGGGTGAATTACTGAATGAACATGAATTCACGGGTATTGATCAGGGCCCAGATCATGTTGGCGTAGCCATCTTCACCGTTGGAGCCGAGGGCGCGTTTGGCGATCTCCTTCTCCTGCAGCGTTGGGCGGCGGTTCATGATGGTCATGAACATGCGCTCCACTTTGTCGGCAGGGTTGGTCACCTTGTTCATGGTGCGGAAGACCAGGGAGTCTGGGCTGGTGAGCATCTTCTGGGCTTTGCCGTTCATCATCATAAGCACCTGCGGCACGTTGCCAATCTTAGAGCTGCCGTCGATGAGCATGCGAGGGGACTGGCCGAAGTCGATGAGGAAGTGGCCGCCAGGAGCAGGCTGCTGGATCTCAGAGGCACGCATCAGGCGCATGCCTTCATAGGTGAGGATCTTGGCACCTTCGGAGGAAGCAGAGGCCGTCTCCGTCTTCTTGGCAGAGCCACCGTCCATCATCATACTGTCACCACCGGCCATATCCAGGCCGCCACCCATGAGGGCGTTTTCCTTCTGCTGCATGCGGCGGAAAGCGTCATACTTGATCAGCACGGTCTGGCCGTCCACTTTGGTGAGGTCGAGGTCGATCGAGCGGGCATACAGGTCCTGCAGAGGGGCCTTGTAAGTGTCAGGCTGGCCGAGCACGAGGGTCATGTAGGAGTCCCAGGCCTGCTCAGCAGTCATGCGGCGAAGGAGGGGGCCTTGGAAGTAATACATCTCCCCGAGGGCGACGTTTTCCGAGGTGGCCTCAGACTGATAAGCGCGGGTGTTGTAAACGATGCGCATGAATTCCTTCAGGTCGAAGTTCACACGCTTCATTTCGCTGGCCAGATGCTTCAGCAGCTCAGGGTTGGCGGAGTGTTCTGGATCGTCGATGTTGGTGACGGGCTCATTGACGGCAGCACCGAAGGCACGCTTCCACATGCGGTTGGCGATGGTCATGGCAAACCGTGGATTCTCAGGATGGGTCAGCCAGTTGGCGAAGGAGAGGCGCAGCTTTTCTTCATTCCCCTTCTTCTGCTTGTAGGCCGGGTTGTTCTTGTCCTCGGGGGACCACATCACGAACTTCGGAGAGACGGGATCGTTCGGCTTACCATCTTTGTATTTGTAGTCGTGAGGCAGCTTCAGCGTGTTCATGTCCCGGTCCTTGATGGCGGACTGGTTGGCGCTGATGTAGTTCTGGATGCCGTTGCGCAGGCGGCGGATATCCTGGCCGGATTTTTCAATCATCGGCTCGATCTGGGCCATCAGACGCTCACGTGGGTTGGAGCCATTGAGGTCACGGGCATTCAGACGGGTAGTGGTGGCACCGAAGAAGGCCGCCATCTCGTAGAACTGCTTCTGGGTCCAGTCGGCAAAGGGGTGGTCATGGCACTGAGCGCAGGCCACGTCGGTGCCCAGGAACACGGTCAAGGTATTGGCTAGGTTATCCAGCGGCATCCCGGCATCGCGCAGCAGGTAGCCGGCAGCGCCATTATAGGTGCCATCTTCCTTCTTATCCCACATTTTGCCGGTGGCGGTGAGCATCTGGTAGACGATCTTGTCCCACTTCTCGTTATGGGCGATCTGGTCCTTCAGCCAGTTGATGTAAGGCGTGCCGCGCACATTGTCCTGCTCGAAGTTGTCTTTGATGCGCAGCATCTCAGCCAGGTAGTTGAACATCGTGGCCTTGTAGCCATCGGACTCCAGCAGCAGGTCGATGAGCTGAGCGCGCTTCTTGGGGCTGCTGTCCTTGATGAAGCTGCTGGCCTCTTCGTAGTTCGGGATACGGCCGGCAATGTCCAGATACACACGGCGGACGAACTGCTCGTCACTGGCCATGGGGTTGAACTGGGTGATCGGGGCC
Source organism: Prosthecobacter debontii (assembly GCF_900167535.1). Classification (NCBI taxonomy): domain Bacteria; kingdom Pseudomonadati; phylum Verrucomicrobiota; class Verrucomicrobiia; order Verrucomicrobiales; family Verrucomicrobiaceae; genus Prosthecobacter; species Prosthecobacter debontii. The sequence continues at coordinate 152,969 of NZ_FUYE01000009.1, read as the reverse complement.
TTACCTGCCTTCTGGCGATCTGGGTTGGCCTTCTTCAAGCCATTGGCGACGAGTTGGTCCACCTTCTGAGCCGCCTGAGCCACCGTGGCATTGGCCAGCATCTGAATGCCGGCAGGAGCCGCTTCGACGGAAGGCGCCGCAGCCTGCATTGCAGCCTTCGCCAGGGCCTGATCTTCAGCGGAAAGACGGGTCAGCGGGAAACGGTGCTGGGCACCATCTTCGGTCTGCAGAACGATCAAGTCACCTTCGAGATTGACGAAGGAGGCAGAAACTTGGCGGCCCTCGACGTCCGTCCAGGTGCGGACTTCCGCTGAGAAGGCGGAGCCTGCCCCGAAACCGGCGATCAAAAGACCGGCGAGCATGTATTTGGTGGCTTTCATAGGTGGTGTTGGAGAGTGGAGATGATGATGATCTCAGCCCAGAAACGGGCGGTGCCCCGTTTCATTAGAGATTTTCTAGCGAAAAATGATCGAATTTCGGATTCTCGGCTTCGCATTTTGAAAAAGGCGGCCAAGAAGTCAGCGGCTTCATCTCAAAGATAAAATAAATAACGGGCCACAGTCACGAAAAGACAAGAGAGCAACTTTGCGACTCGCCTTTCTCCCGGAGTTCTTAGCTGTGAGAGCAAATCTAAAGACTCACTTCAACTTCAGCTTGGCCAAATACTTGCCTGGGTCTTCTTGGAAATGGCCTTGGCAGGATTTGCAGCACAGACGCACCTCCTGGCCTTCATAGGTGATGATGTAGGGCTTGCCCATGCTGCCCAGCTTTTCACCGGAGACGACGCAGGTATCCAGCGGGTAATTACCAGCATTGCTTGCCTCAGAGACCGATGGAGCGGCGGCTGTGGTGGCAGAGTCCTCGCGATGACAGGCACTGAGCAAAAGACTGGAGACGAGGCTGAGGCAGAAGAAGAGTTTCATAACAGATGAAGAAACGGAGGGGCTAAGGCAGAAGATTCACATCTGACCCAGGTATCCAGATTGCCTTCCAAAAAATGCTCCCAAACGCGGAGCAATACAAGTCCGTTGGTCCACCTTTACCCGTCTCACGTTCTGGAGTTAGAAATTCGGTGCCAGCGTTTGGAGCCCCGGCTTCAACCGGATTCTTCGACCTCTCGCAGCACTCTTGATTTCGCCCGAAGCCGGGGCTCCGAACAATCCGATGATGAGGATCGTTGGATAAGTGGATGGTTGGATGCACAAGCCGCTTGAAGTGGCTCGCTCGGTCTGCCACGCGGTATCCCGCACACGGAGTGTGCGGACCACTTTGCTGCCGCTTGCGTCAGCCATCCACCGATCCCATCAGCCAGCCCTCACTCCCTCTTCTGCCAGAACCAGCGGAACTTCTTCTGGGGGGCCTCAGGCTCTGCGGGTGGAGCTTCTTCCACCACAGGTTTGGCCTTCACCACAGGACGGGGGACTGGGGCCTCACCTTCGATGATGACGGTCATGCCTTTGGTGAGCTGCTTAGCCAGACGCACCACATCCCAATTCGCCGTGCGCATGCAGCCGTGGCTGGAACTGCGGCCGATGGTTTGCGGCGAGTTCGTGCCGTGAATGCCGATGCCCGGCTTGCTGAGGCCGATCCACATGACGCCCACCGGATTGTTCGGCCCGGGCGGCAGATTGTAGTAGGTGCCGCTGCGCACCCCATACTCCAACACGCTTTTATCCCAGCGGAAGGTGGGCATCTGGGTGATGCCGACGATGCGCCAGGTGCCAGGCGGTGTGGCGAGGTAACCGCTGCCAGGGGTGATAGGCAGGCTGGCCAGCAGCTTCTCCCCCTCATGCAGTTCCAGGATCTTCTCGCGGGTGTCGATCTTGATCACGCGGGTGAGAAAGGCGGGCACCTCCGGCAGGCTGGGTAGGGGTGTAAGTTCCTCGATGAGGAAGGGCTGCACGTTCGGCACCTTCACCACATCTCCTGGCTTCAATGCACTCATTTTCAGAGGCTGATTGATGAACTCCAGCAGATCCGGCGAGCAGTGAAAGCGCTCGGTGAGAAACTCCAGCACCGAGTCATAGGGCAGGTATTTCTTCTTGCTCTGGGCGGAGGGTTGGCTGGGCAGTTCCCCCACAAACTTCAGATCCTCCTGGCGCAGCGTGTAGGTGGTGTAGGTCTGGCCGATGCCAGTGAGGTCCAGTGTATGGTTAAAGATATCCGTGGGCGGCTGGCCCAGCGCACGCTGGTGGCGGTGCAGCGCCTTGCTGGTAAATTCCCCCGGTCGGCCATCCACCTTGCCTGGGCCGAAAAGCTGGGTGTCCAGGTAGATCTGCAGCCGCAGGATCTCCTCCACCGGCTCGGGGGCCTTTGGCAGCACCGGCTCAGCGCGCAGGATGGTCTCCTCCGGCACGGGCACCGCGATGGGAATCTGGGCGGTGAGGAGGTGGGTGGCGAGCAGAAAGCTAGCGTAAACAGGGAGTCTCATGAGGTGGGGGTTACTGCTGCCCCTAACACGATTTGTATTAGGTTTCAACAGAGGCCCCTGAGTGATTTCGGGTGAATACCGGAGAGGTGTCAGCGGCTTCCTGATGCTAAAAAACTCCCCCTTACCGCCGTTTGACGATAGAGGGGGAGCCAGGCATTCCCAATAGGATTACTTCAGCTTTTTCAGATACTTTTCAGGATTGGCTTCGAATTTCTTGATGCAGGGTTTGCAGCAGAATTTGATCTCCTGATCGTTGTAAACCTTGGTGATGGGCTTGCCCATGCTGCCGAGTTCATTGCCACTGACGAGGCAAGTCTCGAGCTTGTAGGGTTTCACATCAGCGGCTTGGATCAGGGTCGCAGCCAGGGCGAAGGTGCTGAGGGCGGCGAGGAGGAGGGGGCGGAGTTTGGTTTTCATAATGCGTTTTGAGTTAGGGTTTGGGTTTGTTTGGGTTGTCGATGATGTTCATTCATCAAAAGCGGATGAGCACTCCAGCGCCGAGCCCGAACTCGGAGTGGTATTGGGTGATCAGGGAGGTGTGGCGGGTGAGGGTGTAGTCAGCCCCGGCGGTCCACTCCCAGCGGGTGCCGGTATCGTATTCCACACGACCGAAGACACCGAGCCGAGGCGTGAGCTGGAAGCGCTTGGCCAGGGTGATGCGGGCATCTCCTTCGCTATCCAGGCTGAGAGTCGCCCAGGCCATGAGCGGCAGGCGATAGTTGAAGCCGATCACGGCGCGGTCCTCGGCATCGGGATCGTTGGTGAAGCGTGCCCCGGCAAAGGCTTGGAAGTTAGGATTGAAGTAACGCTGGTAGAGGGCGTCAATCTCATACTGGGTCTTATCCACGCCGACCCAGCCAACTTCCCAGCCTAACAAAAGATCGTTTTTGGGGTTCATCCAGGTGAGCAGACCCTCACTCATGTGAGACTGGAGGGAGGCGGAACCCCAGACGTAGGCCATGTCATGCGCGTGCTCACCCAGGCCACCGCCTTGGTGATTGGCGTGGCCGCTGGCCGCCGTCGCCAGACGGTGATCATTGGCGATGCCGTGGTCCTGGGCTGTCTGAACCTTGCGGGCAAGGGTGCCCGCATCACTTCCGGTATCCTCATAGCGGAACACCCGGGCCATGCCAGACATCATGTGGTAGAGGATGTGGCAGTGGAACATCCAGTCCTTCTCTTCATTGGCTTCAAACTCCACGATGCGCTTCGACATGGGCGGCACATCCACGGTGTGCTTCAGCGGTGAGCGTGCGCCTTGCCCCATGAGCAGGCGGAAGAAGTGCCCATGCAGGTGGATGGGGTGGTGCATCATGGTATCGTTGACGAGTTCCAGCTCGATGACCTCACCCTTCTTGATGGGGATATAGGGCTCCTCCGTCACGGTCTTGCCATTGAAGGACCAGATGTAGCGGTTCATATCGCCCGTGAGACGCAGCGTAATCTTCCTGCGGGGCAGCTTTGCGGGCAGTGTGGTGTCGTGGGTCGCCTTCAGCACACGATAGGGCGAGCCGGGCCGTGGCAGACGGAGGGAGGCCCGGGGATCATCCTCCTGCTCTTCCAGGGCGAGATTCAGCATCTCATCCATCTGATAGAGATTGGGCCGAGGCGGATCCGTCGCGGCATGCAGTTCACCGCTGCCCATGAAGGCGGAGACGCGGCCGCTGCCATCCTGCGTGGTGGCGCGCAGCTCGTAGCGACCCTCACGCGGGATGGTGATGATCACATCGTAAGTTTCGGCAATGGCCATGAAGAGCCGATCCACTTTCACCGGCTGCACCGGCGGGCCATCCGCGGCCACGATGGTGAGCGGGCCGGTGGAGGATTGCAGGTAGAAGTAGGTGGCGGCGGAGGCATTGATCAGGCGCAGCCGCACGCGCTCTCCCGGACGGCCGGTGATCTCGGTCTGGCGCTGACCATTCACCAGGAAGGCGTGGTAACCCACATCCGAGACATCCATGGGCATCATGCGCGACCACTCCCGGCTGAAGTAATCCTTGAGCATGCCCTGCTGCGCCGCGCCGAGGATGGACTGTGAATTGCTCCTCATGAGGCCGAAGTAATCCGTGCCACGCATGAGCATGCGCTGCACCTCGTGGGGATTGATGTTCGTCCAGTCGGAAAACAGCAGTACCTGCTCCCGATCCGCCTGCGCAGGCTCGCCGCCGCGTGGGGTCACGACGATGCTGCCATACACGCCGCTCTGCTCCTGAAGATGCGTGTGGGAGTGATACCAGTAGGTGCCACTGTGCTTCAGCTCAAACTCGAACACGTGCGTCTGCCCAGGGCGGATGGGGGCGGTGGTCACATGCGGCACGCCATCCATTTCGTTAGGCAGCAGCAGGCCGTGCCAGTGCGTGGAGGTCTCCTCATCCTTGAGCTGATTGTGCACACGGATGCGGGCGAAGTCTCCCTCATGGAAGCGCAGGGTGGGGCCGGGGATGCCGCCATTGATGGTGAGACCGCGCACGGGTTTACCCGCGGGGCTCACGGTCTGGGCGGCAATGTAGAGATCGTATTCGACCAGGGGGCCGGTGGGGGTGCGCGCGGCTTTGAGCTTGCAGTCATCGCAAGCCAGCGCCGCTACGGGCAGCCATAGGGCTGAGAGAAGGAGGTGTTTCATGAAAAGAGTCGGAGTCAGGTGAGGGAGGTGAAGGGCCATCCGGCGAGCGAAGGGCCAGGAAAGCCAACCGAGGCATGGACATGCCGTCGGCGGTGGTGTCACAGCGCCGGGCCTAGACCTGGACGTGCAGGTGCATGCGGAAACCGGCGGGACCCGTAGGCACAATGCGGCTGTGCCAGACGCAGACTCAGGTCAGAAAAGAGCAGAACAAAACCGGCAGGCGAACGTGCGACTGCGGTAAAACCGACACCTCGGTCCAGCTAGGCTGAGCCTGAGAGGAGCTGGGAATAACAGGAAGTGCGAAATCCAGGGCCAAGGCCACCCACTGGGGCAGCGGCACTAGGTCACGCCCGCTCACTGGGGGCGTCTGCGCAGGGGTAGGTGTGGGCGTCTCCGTGGAGGAGTCCACACAGCCACAGTCATCCAGGGCGGCCTTCTGGATCCAGGCGCAGCAGCTCATGGGACACTCTTCCTGCACAGGCGCAGCCAGCAGGGTGACAGGCAGGGCCTGCACCAGCAGTGCGGTGATGAGGAGGATGGCACGGAAGAGTGGCATGAGGATGCAGGCGGAACTGTCCTACTTTACGGACAGACTTCCAAAAGGTTACGTTCATTTTTTCACCGGGACTCAAAAATCGCCATCCAGAGCCAGTCGATGCCAAGAAAAACGGGAACTCTGGACGGCCCCGGAGTTCCCGTTGAGAAAGTCAGAGAGAACACGCTCTCTCGACCCATCATTGGCCCTTGTGCACGTTATGGCAGGCCTTGCAGTTACCGGCTTCCTGGAGGGTCTTGTTAGCTCCGGGCTTACCCTCCACCACGCCCTGGGCCGCGGCGATCAGGGTCTCGGTCTTTTCCTTCCAACTTGCGGCGTCACCTTCGGGGGGAGTCTCCGAGGGGAGCGTCTTGAAGTATTCCAGCAGTTTCTTGGCATCATCTGGCGTGCCTTTACCGGTGGCCACTTTGGAGTGCAGGCTGTTGTTGCCCTTCATGGCTTCTTTCATGACGACTTCAATCTGGTCGGCCTGTGCGGTGGTGAGACCAGCGAAGGCGGCGAGAGCGAGGAGGATGAGGGTGGTTTTCATCGTTGTCGGGTGGTGTTTTGGATGCGGTTTTTCAGTGCCAAGAACAATCGGCGCGCGGTTTTTCTCAAAGATGGACGGAATTGTCACCCTCAGATTCAATTTCAGATCATTTTTTACCGATCCAAGCGCTCAACTCACTTGGCCCGCTAGGCCTGCGATTTTGTTTCAGCAAAAAAGTCCTTCCGCACACAAAAAAAGGATGGGGTGCCGTTAAGCCCATGGAAACCGAACCCACCGTCTGCATGCACACCGCTGCCCAAGCCTGGAAATACTGCTTCGACCAAGTGGCGCCGAAGCTGTTGCTCTACGCCATCCAGCTCTGCCCGAGCCGGGCGGATGCGGAAGATGTGGTGCAAATGGCCTTCGTCCGCTGGTGGCGCCGGTTTCCTGAGGGGAATCCAGAGCACATCCCGCTGCTGTATGCGGCGGTGCGCACGATCGCCCTCGACCAACGCCGCAGTGACACCCGCCGTGCCCGCCGGGAGGCCGCCTCGGAGGTGTCTCTGCCCATGGGGGATGCGCCTGTTTTCGATCCCCCACCGGAGCAGCGGGAGACGGCCCAGATCGTCCAGGAAGCGCTGAAGACGCTGCCGGAAGATCAGCGGGAGGTCGTGACGCTGAAGCTCTGGGGCGGCCTCACCTTTGCCGAGATCGCCACCACCCTGGATGAGTCCATCAACACCGTCTCCGGCCGCTACCGTTACGCCCTCCAGACCTTGCAGAAACGGCTGGCCCCGCGCCGGGAGGAACTGGTGCTGGAGCCTGCCCCGCCCGCAGTGACGAATGTTTTCCCCTTTTCAAAACCTCAGGAGGCCCTGTCATGAACGAACACGAAATCGAATCCCTGCTCGCGGGTTTGACTCCACGCGCGCCCTCCGCCGCCTTGGTGCGGCAGGTGGAGCATGAACTGGAGCTGGATCGTCAATGGCTGCACGAAGACACCACCCGCCGCTCCGTCCGCTGGCAGATGCCAATGCTGTGGGCCGGTCTGGGTGCCAGCGCCGCCGCTGTGGTCATGAGCATCTGGGCCCCAGGCCTAACCGAAAGTCCGTCCACACGCAACACCACCCTAGCGGCCACACAGACACCTGCGACCGCCGTTTCCGCCCCACCCACCGTGATGCCCGTGGCCACGATCCGTGAGGTGGTGGGCGCTCAAAATGAGGGCATCCACTACAACGCCACCTCTCGCCTGCCGGAGCAGCACCTGCGCCTCATGTCCGTGGAGCGCCACGCCTGGATCGATCCCCGCGACGGGGCCCAGATCACGCTGGAGCGCCCGCGTGAGGACAGTGTCGTGCTGCCGGTATCCTTCCAGTAAAGGCCGACTCAAAAGCGACCGCAAGAAACGCTCAAAGCCGACATCGAAACGAGGAACGGGGCGCTCACCGCAGCCTCCAGCCTCCCTGCACCCGCAACCCCAAAACTTCCCCCCACCTTAACCCAACTGACGACCATGAAACCGATCTATGCCCTGACTGCGATGGCGGGCCTGCTGGCGCTGATGAACAGCCCGCTGACCGCCCAAGATAATAAAATCCCGCTGGAACCCAGCGCTGAAAACGCCCCCAAAGCCGCCGATGCGCTGCCACCACCCAGCGAGGAGAAAAAACCTGAAAAGACGGAGCGAACGCCGAGATCCGGCCCCAGCCGCACCACGCGAGGCCCCCGCGAGGATGAGGTCATGACCCCCTTCATCGGCGTGCTGACCAGCCCAGTGCCGCGGGAACTGCGTGCGCACTTTAACCTTCCAGAGGGCTTTGGCCTACTGGTCCAGGAAGTCATGCACGATACCCCTGCCAAGACCGCCGGTATCAAGGCTGACGATGTGCTGCTGCGCTTTGAAGATCAAAAGCTCGTCAATATGGAGCAGCTCCAGACACTGGTGCGCAGCAAGAAGAAGGGCGACGTGGTGCCCTTCACCCTCATCTCTGGCGGTAAAGAAAGCCAGGTCAGCGTCACCATCGACGAACGCTTGATCCCCAGCCGACCTGAAGAAGGCCGCCGGGGCGATGACCTCCCCCGCCTCGGATTCTTCGGAGATCGGGATGGCTTCGATATGAAAGAGATGCGCGAGGCCATGGAGCGCTACCAGAACCACATGCGGGAGTATCAGGAGCGCCTGCGGGACTGGAATCGCAATGGCCACCCGGGTGATCAGCCCCCTTCCCCGCCCACCTGGAGCGGCCCCAGCCGCCGAGGGGAGCCCCGGGACCGTGATCAGGACCGTGAACGCGGGGGTGATGAACGCAGCCGCAACGAGGCACGTGGTCGGGACGGCGACCGCCCCCGTGATAGCGGTGAGGCCAAGCGTGACGCCAGCCCCGGCCCGCGCGGTGAGGGTGAGCGCCACATGGAGCACCGGGAGCGCCGGGAAGCCACGAACGTGACCCGCAGTGATGACTCCGGCATCTACAGCCTGCGCCGTGAGGGGGACCGCACCGTCTTCACCGCCAAACCTAAAGACGGTGAGGAAAAGAGTTGGAACCTGAACAATGAGGAGGAACGCCGCGCCATCCCCGACGCCATGAAGGAAAAGCTCCGCCAGCTCGAAGAGATCCGCGGTGAAGACTTCCGTCGCTAAAGCTGGGGAAACCAAGCCTACCCCAAAGACAAGCCTTCTCATCGACCCAACCCTCATCCGCCACGCTCACCTCGAGCGTGGCGTTTTTGTTTTGTCGGTAGTAAAGCTATTCATCCCGCAGAGACAACCCTCCTTCCCCCTGCTCTTCTCCGCCTCTCTCCACGGCAGTAAAACCGCTTCTCGTCATCCTTGAAGCACAGATTTGTGGGAATTCTGCACAAGACAGTTTGCTCCAAGGAGTTCTTTGATGCGTAACTCTCACACCTGCCGCATTGCTCATCTCGCCACCCTATGGAAGAAACCTGCCACAATCACCCCGCTTTTCGTCTACCGGATACCATGCCGGTGATGGTGCTGGGGGATTGCTATCTGTTTCCCGGTTGCCTACTGCCACTGTTCATTTTTGAGGAACGCTACCGCCTCATGCTCGCCCATGCGCTGCGCACAGACCGTATGTTTTGCATCGGCACGCCGGAGCGCAGCACGGATAGCCGTGGAGAGCTGATTACCGTCAGCACCGCCGGGCTCATCCGCGCCTGCAAGAAACAGGAGGACGGCACCTCTCATGTCATGCTCCAGGGTATGCGCCGCATCCAGTTCACCGGCTGGCAGCAGGAGAAACCGTTCCGCCTAGCCGAGATCGAGCCCCTACCCACCGTCATCGAGACCGAGCCGGACTATGTGAACGATCTGAAACAGCGCTCTCTGGACCTCTTGCCCGATGCCGCCCACTGTGCCGGTGAGGCCATGAAGAACCTGCGTGCCGCCCTGATCAAGATCGAGTGCCCCGAGCTGGTCTGTGACATCCTTTCCTACCACTTCGTGCGTCGCCCTGCCGCCCAGCGCAGCCTGCTGGTAGAGACCGTTCTGGAGCGCCGCTATGACATCCTCCTTACCGAGCTGGAGCGTCTCCAGTCCGGGGAGTGTGGGTAGGCGGGACCTTGGTCGGTGTCTTGAGTTCGGAGCCCCGGCTTCAGCCCGACTCTTGGGGCCTCGAAGCTCTCCTCATTCCGCCTCAAGACAGGGCTCGACTCGGAGAGCGGCTCGCTCGCCCGCCTCGCGACCCTAAAAAACCCGGTTGACCCTCTGCGAGGCTGTGGCAAACTCTTAGCCCCCACGCTCCGGCGAAAGCGATCCCTGTCCCTCGTCGGTTCCACGTGGTTCATTAACCCATCCCCATGAAAGAACAAGGTCACCCAACGGTTTTCGAAACCACCATCACTTGCACCTGCGGTGCAACGTATCCTACCATCTCCACTGTGCAGAACCTGAAAATCGGTATCTGCGCCGGTTGCCACCCTTACTTCACCGGTGAGCAGCGCTTCGTGGATACCGCCGGTCGTGTGGACAAGTTCGCCCAACGCTACGGCATGGCCCGCACTCGCCGCGCGGCTCCGAAGCTCAGCGACGTCTCCGCATAGCCCTCACAGCTTCCTTTTTCCGAAAACGGTGTCTGAGCCCGCACGCTCAGCACCGTTTTTTGTTGGCCGGCTCGCCTCCGGCCATTCTCAGGCGGAAGCCAAGCTGCATGGTGCCGACATCGGGTTTGCCCGATTCTGAGGCAGGCGTGGATTTCTCCCACGCTCCCCATCACCTCCCGTGCAGGTGCTTCCATCGCTCTCGCCTCAAAGGCCGCTTTTTTCTTTTTCCTGCCCCCGCTTCAGCTCATGGATTACGCTCCCATCATCGCCACCAAACGCGCTCGCTTTCAGCTCCTGGAGGATCTGATGGGCCAGCCCGGCTTCTTTGACGATGCTAAAAAGTCCGGTGAACTGACTCGGGAACATCGCCTGCTGGGGAACCTACTGGCGAGCTGGGACGAGTATCAAAAACAACTCACCGAGCTGACGGAGAGCCAGGACATGGTGAAGTCTGGCGATGAAGAGCTGGCTGCCATGGCCGAGGCCGAGATCCCAGTTCTGCAAAAACGCATCGAGGAGCTGGAGCAGCAGGTGCAGTTCTCCATCCTACCGCCCGACCCCCTGGAAGGCCGTGATGCCCTGGTGGAAGTCCGCGCCGGCACCGGCGGGGATGAGGCCTCCCTCTTCGCCGCCGACCTCGTGCGCATGTATAGCCGCTTTGCCGAAGCTCGTGGCTGGAAGGTGGAGACGCTGGAGTCCAGCCCTTCCGACGTGGGCGGGTTTAAGGAAATCGTCATGAAAATCGCCGGGGAGGATGTCTTCCGCGTGCTGAAGTATGAGAGCGGCGTTCACCGTGTGCAGCGTGTGCCGGCTACCGAGGCCCAGGGCCGCATCCACACCTCCGCTGCCACCGTGGCCGTGCTGCCCGAGGCTGAGGAGGTGGACTTTGAACTGAAAGCCGATGAGGTCCGCATCGAGGTCTGCCGCTCCTCCGGCGCAGGCGGCCAGGGCGTGAACACCACCGACTCCGCCGTGCAGGTGCTGCACATCCCCACCGGCACCATCGTGCGCTGTCAGGATGGCCGCAGCCAAATCAAGAATAAAGAAAAAGCCCTCACCATCCTGCGCTCCCGCCTGCTGGAGAGAAAGCAGCAGGAAGAAGCGGCCAAATACTCCGCGCACCGCCGCAGCCTCATCGGCAGCGGTGGCCGTGAGGAGAAGATCCGCACCTACAACTACCCGCAGAACCGTGTCACCGATCACCGCATCGAGATGACGGTGTATAACCTGGACATGTTCATGGAAGGCCGCGTGGATCAGATCCTCGATGCCCTCCTGGCCTCCGACCTCCAAGAGCGTCTGGCCGAGGCTGGGCTGAGGTAAGTCACCGAGATCGGGTCGAGAGCCTGAGAGTTTTCGCCTGTGCTTGGAGCGCCGATGGTTTCTTTGACGGATTCTCGGCCCCACATTGAGGGGGCTTGTGAGATTTTTAGACTACCGCGGACGCCTCGTGACATCACCGTCACCACAAAGTTCTTCACAAAAAACAAAGGAATGTGAATAAATGGCTTGTTCGCTGCTGGTGTATCTGTCACCCTCACGATAAGCCCGTGATTCAAACTCTAAAATCACACTGTGGACTTGCAATTCTGGCATCCCATTTGCGCCAGAAAAAAACGCTCTCCCCCCAAAGGAAAGTCCACGCCTTAACCCTAACCCAACCCACATGGACCGCGACGACCATCCCGCCAATGTAGCCCCAACCTTCATTGAAACCCTTGATCTTGGCTCCAGTCATAGTCAGCACGTCCACCGATCTCCCAGTTTAAAAAGGCGAAAGTCTGCCTCAAGCCATCGCCACTCCCGCACCCCTGTCGGAACCAAGACTTTCATCCTTGATACCAACGTCCTTCTCCACGACCCAGCCAGCATTCACAAATTTGCCGAGCACTCCGTCTGCATCCCCGTGGATGTGCTGAGTGAGCTGGACCGCTTTAAAAACGAGATGACGGAGCGCGGTGCCAATGCCCGTGAAGTGCATCGTGCACTGATGAAAACCTTCGCGGCACCGGATGCCTCCGTGACCGATGGTGTAAAGACCCCCGGCGGCGGTAACCTCCGTGTGGTGATCTATGATCCGGAAACGGCCAAACAGATCGCCAGCGTCAAAGAGTTTGAGCGCATCTTTCCGAACATCGACAAGGTGGATCATCGCATCCTGGCCTGTGCACTCTGGCTGCGGGAGCAGATCAGCCCGCCAGTCATCCTGGTGAGCAAGGACCTCAACATGCAGCTCAAGGCCCGCGCTGTGGGCATCGAGTGCGAAGATTACCTGCATGATAAAGTGGAGCCTCGTGAGGTCTCCAACTTCGAGATCACTCGTGTGGATGTCAGCTCGCATGAGCTACAGCGCTTTGCCAGCAGTGGTAAGCTCACCCTCTCCGCCGCCCGCATTGGGGATCTCGTGGTGAATGACTACGTCCTGCTCACGGCAGGCGAGAAATCCTCCATGCCCGCCCGCATGAATGCTCAGGGTGAACTGGTGCGCCTGCTCCACACCCCGGAGTCCATCAAGGTGGGTCAGGGCCGCAGCGTGAAGCCCATGAACCTGGGCCAGGCTTGCTTGTTGGATGCTTTGTTAGACCCCGAGATCAGCCTCGTCACCTGCTACGGTCAGGCCGGCACGGGTAAGACTCTGCTCGCGGTCGCCGCTGGGCTTTCCCAGGTCTTTGGCCGCACCTACAACGGCCTCACCGTCAGCCGCCCCATCGTCGCCATGGGTCAGACCGTCGGCTTCCTACCCGGCTCGCTCCAGGAGAAAATGCGCCCCTGGCTGCAGCCTGTGTATGACGCTCTGGATTTGTTGATGCGCCCCGTGGATAACCAGCAGGGACCGCAGCGGAAGAAGAACCGCTTCTTGCCGGAAAAACCACCGGCCCAGACGGAAGCTACCGCCCCGTATGATCCGCTGATCCAGCAGGGCGTGATCGAGATCGAGGCCCTGTGCTACATCCGTGGCCGCAGCATCCCCGACCGCTTCTTCATCCTGGATGAAGCCCAGCAGCTCACCCCGCTGGAGGCCAAGACCGTGGTCACCCGCATGTCCCGTGGTTCGAAACTGGTGCTCGTCGGTGATCCCGCCCAGATTGATAATCCGTATGTGGACAGCCGCTCCAACGGCCTCGTTTACACCCGCCAGCGTATGCGCGGTCAGCCTTTCGCCGCCCACGTCCCTCTAGCCAAAGGTGAGCGTAGCCCGCTGGCTGAAGCTGGCGCAAGGCTGCTGTAAAACGGAGACGTCTATGACAGTCCCTGCGCCCCCCTTACCCGGGTGAGGTCGCAGGGACTTTTCTTTGTTGAGAGGTTTTCAGCCCCCAAGTATCCTATAAGCTCAGGGTTAACCTCGTCCCGAGCGCTTTCTAAAAAAATAGGTGAAACTGTCGGATAGGCTCCGCGTTTAATGGCGCAGATGGGTCTGTGGCTTTCCACCCCCTTCGCCAAATCAAACCGAACCAACGACAATTATCATGAAAGCGATCGCTACGATCCTATCCGTGCTGGCCCTCACCAGCCTTACCGTCACCGCTGCTGAAGAAGGTGCCAAGAAGAAGCCTAAGATGGACCCAGAAAAGGCTTTCGCCAAACTGGACGCCAACAGCGACGGCTCCGTCTCCAAAGAAGAATTCATGGCCTCCCCACAGGCCAAGAAAGACGCTGAAAAGGCTGAGAAAGCCTTTGGCGGTAAGGACAAGGACAAAGACGGCAAGCTGAGCAAAGAAGAATTCACTGCCGCTCCCAAGAAAAAGAAGAAGGCTGAATAATCCTTTTTGAAAGTGGCGCCCCAACCCGTCGCTTTCAGTCTCTGAGCCGCATCCTCCAACCAGGGTGCGGCTTTTTTTGTGGCGTTGCGCAGACCGAGCAACTGGAGCGCGAGTATGTCGGAGACTACTCGCCTAACTTTCCCAGGACATCGGAGTCCAATCCATCATCCCTTCTACTCGATACCGCAGTGGCCTTGGCCTCCGATGCACTCACCGCATCGACTAGTGGCGAGTAGCGTTCGCTTCGCTCAGCATACTCGCGCTCCGGTTGCTCGGCTTGCAAGATCGTTCGACAGGGACTGATGATCCACGAAATAGGAGCCTCCCTTTGTCGCAAACCACCCTTTTGAAAGCCGAGACTGATCTGGAACGAATTACTGGGCTTGATTGGATGGTCCTCCTCCCATCTGTTCCGCCCCATTCATCCTCATGCGTTTGCCTCTGCTTGCTCTTGTATCTCTCGCCGGCTCTGCCTTCGCGGCTGTGGATTACAGTCAGGAGATCAAGCCGCTGCTGCAGGTCCACTGCGTGAAGTGCCACGGAGCCACCACGCAAAAGGCCAAACTGCGCCTGGATACCGCTGCGGCAGCGATGCAAGGTGGTGGCCGTGGAGCCGCCATCCAGCCGGGTCAGGCCGAGGCCAGCCTGCTGCTACAGGTGGTGCAGGGCACGCACGCGGAAGTGCCGCAGATGCCGTATAAACGTGGGCCACTGGACTCCGCCCAGGTCACCCTGATCCAGCGCTGGATCGCAGAAGGTGCACACGCTCCTGCCGATGAGCAACCCAGCGATGACCGCCACTGGGCCTACATCGCTCCCGAGCGACCTACGATGCCAACCGTGAAAAGCGGTGCCACGCATCCCATTGACCGATTCATTGAAGATCGGCTCCAGCGTGAAGGCCTGGCTCTCTCCTCCCCAGCTGCACCCGAGACCCAACTGCGCCGTCTGTTCCTGGATCTCACCGGCTTGCCGCCCACGGTGGAGGACGTGCAAGCGTTTAGCCAAGGGGCAAAAACCGAGACATCCTACCAGGCCACCGTGGACAAACTCCTCGACAGCCCGCATTACGGCGAGCGCTGGGGCCGCTGGTGGCTGGACCAAGCTCGCTATGCGGATAGCAATGGCTACAGCATTGACGCGCCGCGCAGCATCTGGCCGTATCGAGATTGGGTGGTGCAGACACTGAATGCCGACATGCCGTTTGATCAATTCAGCATCGAGCAGCTCGCCGGCGATCTCCTACCTAAGCCGACCCAGAGCCAGCTCATCGCCACTGGTTTTCATCGCAACACCCAGATCAATCAAGAAGGCGGCATTGATAAAGAGCAGTTCCGCATCGAGTCCATCTTTGACCGTGTGGCCACCACCGGCACCGTCTGGCTCGGCCTCACTATCGGCTGTGCGCAGTGTCACGATCACAAATTCGATGCCATCAGCCATGAGGAATACTACCAGTTCTATGCCTTCCTGAACAACCAGGACGAACCGACACTCTCCGTTCCGGACCCGAATCTGGATAAAGCCGCCCTGGATACCGAACAAAAAGCGCTTCAAAACAAAATCACCGCCTATCTCAAGGCTCACGAAGCCGACGCCATTGCTTGGGAAAAGGAACTCTCTGCCGAAGCCAAGGCACAACTGCCAAAAGATCGCCGAGCGGCTCTCAAGAAACCGCGTGAACAACGCAGCGCCACTCAGCAACGCCTGCTCTACGCCAGCGGTCCGGGCGCTGCTGACCAGACCTTCCGCTCCTACAATGAGCGCTACATGGAAATCACCGCACTCCTAACCAAAGGCGTGACCACCATGGTGATGAAGGAACTACCCGAACCACGCAAGACCACGCTCTACATCAAGGGTGACTTCACCCGGCCCGGTGCCGAGATGAATCCAGCCGTCCCCGCTGTGCTGCATGATCTCGATCTCAAACCCACCAGTGCTCAACCCAATCGACTGGATCTGGCTCGCTGGTTGGTGCGGCGTGACAATCCCCTCACCGCGCGTGTGATCGTCAATCGTGTGTGGCAGCAATATTTCGGACGCGGTTTGGTGGAGACCGAAAACGACTTTGGCACCATGGGCAGCCTGCCTTCGCATCCTGAGCTGCTGGACTGGCTGGCGGTCGAGCTCATGGAGCATGGCTGGAGCCTCAAATACCTGCATCACCTCATCGTCACCAGCCGGACCTATCGCCAAAACTCCAGCTTCACCGCCCAGTCCGCAGGCGCTACCATCGATCCGAATAACCTTCTGCTCTGGCGGCAGAATCGCTTGCGCCTGGATGCCGAGATCGTCCGCGATGTCTGCCTCACCGCCAGCGGTTTGCTCAATGCGAAGCTGGGCGGTGCCCCCGTCTATCCACCCATCCCTGATGGCGTGCTCAGCCTCGGGCAGGTGAAGCGCACCTGGCCGCTCAGCAAGGGAGCCGACCGCTATCGGCGTGGGCTTTACACCTTCGTCTTCCGCGCCACCCCGCCCCCTGGCTTGAGTGTCTTCGATGCGCCCGATGGCTTCAGCACCTGCACCCGCCGCCTGCGCAGCAATACGCCACTGCAGGCGCTGACGCTGTTGAATGATCAGGCTTTTGTCGAGTTTGCCCAAGCTCTGGAAAAGATCGTGCAACGCGATGGCTTCGATGTCGCCTTCCAGCGCTGCACCGCACGCCAGCCCACCAACGAAGAGAAAGCCGTGCTGGCCCGCCTGAAGCCCGATGAACTCGCCCGTGTGTTACTGAATCTCGATGAGACCATCACGCGGGAATAAATCAGATTCAGCCACCTAAACGACCATCTTCGAGCGGTGCTCGCTGGGGCGCCAACCGATCCATTTTTTGAAGGTGTTGCTGAAGACGAAGGGATTTTGGTAGCCCACGGTGTTGGCCACGGTTTCCACCTTGAGATTGGTGGTGGAGAGCAGCTCACAGGCCTTGCGCATGCGCAGCCAGGTGACGTGATGCATCGGGGTGCGCCCCAGGGCTTTTCGACACAGACGACGCAGGTGCTCGGCGCTGACATGGGCTTGATAGGCCAGTTCATCCAGCGTCCAGTCCTTGCCGACATCGGCAGCCACCATTTCCCACACGCGCCAGAGACGATCATCCTGCTGCCAGGGTTGAGCGAAGCGCTCGACATAACTTTGAATGAGTTCCACCCAGTGAAACATGGCCGCTGGGCGGGCTTCGTGGGAGGCCTCCTCGATCACGCCCTCGATGGCGTTCCAGAGCGGTTGACCATGAAAGGCGGCCATGAGCGGTGAGCTGCTGTTGAGGATGGGCTTCTGCTCCGGCTGCTGCTCATAGCGCACCCAGCAGCAACGCCAGTCCCTGCCCTTCACGGCCTCGAAGGCGTTCACCATGTAGGGCGGCAGAGCCACGGCCATGCCTGCGCTGCATTTCTGCCAGCGGCCATCCACCAGCACGCGCCCCTCTCCCCCCAGACAGGCCAGGAAATAAAGTCCGCTCTGGTGCATGCGCACGATGCGGTAGGGCGCACGAGCGGTCATGATACCCGCATGGCAGATGCGGTGCGTGCGCAGGGTGGGGCACACCGGCGCACCACGCATCCAGGAGCGGCGATCCGTCTCACTGACGCGGACGACACGGAAGTCCGTGTGTTCACCGTGGGTGTGCGTTTCGGATAGTTCGAGGATGGAAGATGCTGCGTGCACAGAAGGAAGGTTTGCGGTTGTTTACCGTGGCGAATGCTTCGCTCGTTTGCCGTTGTTATCAAACGACGACAACCCACAGCCACCTTTCGCAAACAACCGCAAACCTCTACCACTATGCCCAACCCTTGGACCGGAATCGGAAATCCCTACACGAAACAGGAAGTCGTGGATCGCCTGAAAGCGACGCTGGCCAAAGGTGAGCCCATCATCGCCGCAGGCGCAGGCACGGGCATCAGCGCCAAGTTCATCGAAAAGGGCGGGGCTGACCTCATCATCATCTACAACAGCGGTCGCTACCGCATGATGGGGCACGGCAGCACCTGCGGCCTCATGGCCTACGGCGATGCGAACGCCGTCGCGATGGAGATCGGCGAATACGAGGTGCTTCCGGTGGTCAAAGAGATCCCGGTCATCTGTGGCGTGCATGCTACGGATCCGCGCCGCCGCATGTGGCACTGGCTGGGCCGGGTGAAGGAGATGGGTTTCTCAGGTGTGAACAATTTCCCCACCCACACGATCGTGGACGGTCACTTCCGTGGCGTGCTGGAGGAGACGGGCATGAGCGTGAAGAAGGAGTTTGAGATGGTCGGCCTGGCCACACGTATGGATCTTTTCAGCATCGTCTATGTGGCCACCCCGGAGGAAGCCATGGAGATGGCCAAGAACGGTGCGGACGCCATCATCGCTCACGTGGGCACCACGGTGGGCGGGAGCATCGGCGTGGTGAATGCGGTGGTGGATTGGGACTTCACGGTGAAGCGCACCCAGGAGATCATTGATGCGGCTAAGAGTGTGAACCCGAATGTTTTCACCCTCACTCACGGCGGCCCCATCAACACACCGAAGGATGTGGAATACATCCTCGGGAAGACCACCGCCGATGGCTTCGTCGGCGCCAGCAGCCTGGAGCGCATGGGCGTGGAGGACTCGCTGACCAATCTGACTCGTGAGTTTAAGCGTGTGACACGTGCGTGAGCTCTGAGCAAACAAGGCCAACCAACTCAAGACAGCCTTCAGACCCGCAGTCGGTTATCACGAAAAAGTGATCCGGTCAGATCCGTAGGCTGTCTCCGACGGGATGTGGATGAATCCAACCACTCCATCATCTCGGGATGCAGGGACAGCCCTATCCACGGCGCAGTTCGAACGTAAATCCACGCGCCAAATCTCCAACCCTGCACGACTCTCCACAGTATCAATACCACACGTTAGGCACCGTGTTTCTTGATCACCTGGATGAACTCGGGCAGGTAGGTCTGCGCTTTCTTTTCCCCCACCCCACGAATTTTCATCCCCGCTTCGAGAGAGGTGGGCTTGAGGCGGGTGAGGAACTCCAGCGTTTGATTGCTGAAGACAAGATAGGCGGGCACCCCTTCCGCCTGGGCGAGTGCATTGCGGTGGCGTTTGAGTTTTTCAAACAAGGCGTCGTCGAAGCCGAGCTCTCGCGTGGAGATTTCCGCCTCGCTGAGCTTGCGGCCCGGCTTCAGCGGGTCATTGGCCTTGGTCGCCGTGCTCGGCCACATCATCCGCACATTCTGGCCTGTCTTCATCACCTCAGCCCCCTTCGCGGTGAGGGTGACCATGGGGTATTCCCCCGTGCTGGTTTCGATGAGCTTTTGCCGCTCCATTTCGGCAAACAAGGGATGCAGCGCGTTCGTGCCCAGTTCTTTGAGCAAACCGTAGGTGCTGAGCTGATCCAGCCCGGCATCCACGATCTCTTTGGATTTACTGCCCACCAGCATCTGGATGATGCGGCCTTTGCCATAACGGCCTTCCCAGGTACCATCGGCATGACGCTGGGACATACGGGCGATGCCACTCAGGGCCTGGCGGAGCAGAGTGATCTCACTGGCCGTGCCCTCACGGGGGACCACCACGCCGCTGCGGCGGCACACATCACAGGTGCCGCAGGGTTGGCTCTCCATCTCGCCGAAGTAAGCCAGGATCTGCTGCTGACGGCAAGCGTGCTCGTTGTAGCAGAGGTCGATCATTGCCTTCAGCTTGGAGCGATCCCGCTGCTCTTTCTCACGCAGAGCCTGGACATCGAAGCGCAGATTGCGCGTCAGCACCTCCGGCTGGAGCAGGCGTGTGCCGCGGATGCGCTTGCCCGGGATGTCGAATCGCTCGATGTAACCGGCCCGTGCGAGATGACTGAGCGCGGAGCCCACGGCCATGCTGTTTTTGACTCCGGCTTTGTCCGTGATGTCATCAATGCTCAGCTCCACTTCATGCTGTTGGTTAGACCCGTTTAGCAGGGCTTGATAGACGCTTTGCAGCGTTTCGATGCCGGGGTTGTTACCATCGATGAAAAAGTCCTGCGTCTTGGTGTCTGCAAAGTTGAAAAATAGCTCGCAGTGAGACGGCTCTCCATCACGTCCGGCACGGCCAGCCTCCTGGTAATAGGCCTCGACACTGCCCGGAATGTCGAAGTGAGCGACGAAGCGCACGTCGGGCCGGTCAATGCCCATGCCAAAGGCGTTCGTTGCCACGGCGATGTCGTGCTTGCGTGAGATAAATTTATTCTGCCGCTCCTCACGCTCTTTATCATCCAGGCCGCCATGATACTCGATGGCGCGGATGCCAAATTCCCGCAGCGCATCTCCCACCTCCTCCACGCGCTTGCGGGTGGAGCAGTAAACGATGCCGGTTTTGTAATCGTGAACGATCTTTTTCAGTCGTGCATACTTCTCATCGGCCTTCTTCGTGTGCGTGATGTGCAGGCTGAGATTGGGTCGCTCAAAGCCACGGATGGTGATGAAGGGATCTCGCAGGTCCAACACCCGGCGGATGTCATCTCGCACCTCCGGTGTGGCAGTGGCGGTAAGGGCCACCACCTGGGGGCGACCCAGAGCCTCCAGCGCCTCACCTAACCGAAAGTAATCTGGGCGGAAATCATGCCCCCATTGAGAAAGGCAGTGCGCCTCATCCACAGCAAAGAGGGCGATGTCCACCTGCTGCATGGTATTGAGAAACATGCGGCTGCGGAAGCGCTCCGGGGCGACATAGACGAGCCGGTATTCCCGCCGTTTCAGGGCGGCGATGCGCTCCTGCTGCTCACTCAGGGAGAGGGTGCTGTTGATGAGGGTGGCAGGAATGCCACGCCGCTCCAGGGCGTCCACCTGATCCTTCATCAGGGCGATGAGCGGACTCACCACGATGGTGACGCCCTCCATAACCATAGCTGGGAGCTGATAACACAGAGACTTCCCCCCACCCGTGGGCATGATGACCATCGTATCTCGCCCGCTCAGGATGTTCGCCATCACCAGTTCCTGACCGTCCAGAAACTCGCGAAAGCCGAAGTATCGCTTCAGGGCTTCGCGGGCATCATGAATGGGGGTGGATTGGAGGTCTTCTTCGCTCACGGACACCCTTCCCTTGGCTGGGACAGCGTCTTTGTCCATCGGATCAGGGACCTTTTTTTCGCCTGAAACGCTGGCCGACGTGAAGATGTTCCTAGGGTCTCCATGTCCACTTCCATGATGGATGCCTCTATTCGTGAAGCACGTTTTGTTTCGCGTCAACAGGTGGTCACGGCAGGTATTCGCTCGGCAGCCGTGCTCAGAAAATCATCGCCAAACCCGAGTCGGTCAAAACCTCGGAGGAGTGACTCACGCTAACGAAAACCTCATTCACATTCTTCAGTGAGTTGATCCGCACATCCCTCGGCGGGATAGGTCCATATCTCACTGAGAGTCGGATGGTAATGCGGTATGGTCAGGAAATCCTGAACCCGAGAACGGTAATGCATGGCCACCACCACCTCGTGGATCAACTCCGTGGCGTGAGGACCGACACAGATGCCAGCTAAAATTTCACCCGTGTGAGCATGGGCGAGCATTTTGACAAAGCCATCAGTTTCCCCCATGCACATGGATTTGCCATGATCATTGAAAGGGTAGCTGGCTGACACATAAGGCGTGCCTGCCTTTTCTAAATCGGCTTCGGAGGCCCCTACCGAGGCCACCTGGGGATGCGAAAAGACACCAAACAGCAGCAGTCGATAATCCGCCTCTTCATTGACGAGCTGCCCTTGTATCAGGCGATGCGCGTTACGTGCCGCAATCTCTCCTTGTTGGATAGCCACATGCACCACGTCCAAGGGACTACAAATATCCCCGGCGGCAAAGATGTGCGGCTGAGTCGTCTGCATGGTCGGCTTCACCACGACTTTTTCTTTGTGCAGGCTGACCTGTGCCGCCTCCAGATTCAATCCGCCAGAGGCAGGTTTCCGCCCCAGCGCCACCAAGATTTCATCCACCGTAACACTGACCTCTTCTTCACCATGTCGATATTCGATGTGCTTGCCCCCATCCTTCGTGGTCACACGATGAATGTGGGTGCCGAGATGGCAAACGATCCCACGATGCTGATAGGCTTGCTCGACCACTTGGCTACACTCGGTATCAAAACCGGTTAGGAATTGTTTACCACGCTGGATCAAGGTCACCTTACGTCCTATACCCTCGAGATAGTGGGCCATTTCCAGAGCGATGGCTCCCCCGCCTAAAACCGCAAAACTTTCAGGCAACGACTCCGCATCCAGGACCTCGTCGCTGGTCCAAAATCCTGTTTCCTGCAATCCTGGAATCGGAGGAATATTGGGCACTGAACCCGTCGCGATACAGAAGGTTTTCCCCTGAACCTCAAAAGCGGCAGAGCCATCGCGAGGGGAGACCTTCAAGGTATGTGCATCGACAAACTCCGCATACCCCCGATGCAGTGTGAAACGCCCATCCATCAGTTGCTGTTGCCGATAACCGGCAAAGTCATCGATCAGCACACGCTTGCGATCTCGAATGGCACGAACATCCACACCTTCCGCCGTGGCTTTCAGGCCGAACTCGGAGGCACGTCGAATACTCAGATTCCGATCCGCAGATTCAATGAGGGTCTTGCTCGGCATACACCCGCGCAAGATACAAAGCCCCCCCAGCTCCTCCGCACCATCCACGACTGCCACCGTCAATCCTAACGAATGCGCCGTGCGTGCTGCGGCATAACCGCCACTGCCACCTCCAATGACGATAAAATCAAAAGACGATGATGCTACAGACGATGTCGCTGAATTGTTCATGGCTGATGTTGCTCCCTACGATCCGAGTCTGCATCAGGAAATCATGAATTGTGAGGATTCTTCCAGTGCAAAATACATGGAGCCAGGAGATGTGCATGAAATGCATCAAATGCTGAATGGCTTGAAGAAAGGTCAAGTCTAACTCGGTGCTATGAAAACTTCATACCTTTCATCAATGCGTGCATGGGGAACCGCTGCACTCGCCGCTTTGTGTCTCTTTGCTTTCACCACGAACTCTTATGCTGACCGCCATAAGCACAAGCATTCTCGTCACAATCACAGCCGCGTGATCCGTGGCCATGATCATCACCATCACCGTCACTGGAACCGTTACCATTCGTATCCGCGCTCCAGGTTCATCATCACCTTCGGCACAGGTTACGCGGGCCGAGGCTACTACTATGGCCCTCCGGGCATGCCCTATTACTACCGTGCCCCAGGCGTGGTGTTTTACAGCAGCCGAGCTCGAGTGCCCAGCCGATATTGGTAACAAGATGGATTCTCCTGCGGTCTCATAACGAGATGCGGATCGCAGAGTGATCACCAGCACAACAAAACACACTTACCTAACGGTAAGTGTGTTTTATTTTTCCCATCTTATGTCGATGGGCTTCTGAACTCAATAATACTGCACCAGACCGCCCTGCCAGATCGGCTTCAGGTCGGCGACGGAAGCGTCGATGAGTGTGGTGCCACGGTTGGTCACGTGCAGCCAGCGTTCGCCAGTGCTTTCACCGATGATCACGCCACCGGCAGCTTTCACCGCCTCGACATGCTCTGGGGCGACCTCGATAAGGAAGCGTCCGGGAGTTTCACCGAAAAGGATTTCCGCCATGGTGCAGTCTTTGGTGGCGGGGAAGTTCTCCAGTTCCACCTTGATGCCGCCTTTGCCGCTGAAGGCGAACTCCGCCAGGGCGACGGCGAGACCACCTTCGGAGAGGTCATGGGTAGCCAAGATGGCACCTTTTTTGACCAGCTCGTAATACTTGCCGTAGTTGGCCCAGGTCTCGGATTCGCTCCAGGTCGGGGCACCGTTGAGGCCAGCACCCTGGGTGTATTTGGCAAAGACACTGCCGCGCAGACCGGGGGTGGTTTTGCTACCGAAGATGGCCAGCTTGCTCCCGGCACGACGCAGAGAGGAACCGATGACATGGGAGGCATCCTCCACGACCCCGAAACCGCTCACCAGAAGGGTGACGGGGATGGACACCGGGCCTTCATCGGTGATGAAGTAGTTGTAGAAGCTGTCCTTGCCGGAGACGAACGGAGCGCCGTAGGCCAGGGCAGATTCAGCCATGCCCTTGGTGCACTCCACCAGAGCACCCAGCTCTTTCTCAGAGTCGGGATTGCCCATACAGAAGTTGTCCAGGATGGCGATGCGCTCAGGGTTAGCCCCCATGGCGACGAGCTGACGAACGCACTCGTCCACGCAGGCACGGCCCATGGCGTGAGGATCGGTCTTGCCCCATTCAGGGAGCAGAGCACAGGAAAGGGCCACGAGTTGCTGGCTGCCATCCACCTTGATCACAGAACCATCCTGCGGTGCGTCACCTGCGGCACCTGCCAGCGGTTTCAGCACGGTATTGCCCTGCACTTCGTGGTCGTATTCACGGATGATCGGCTCACGGGAAACGATGGAGAAATCGCCCAACACGGTCTTCAGCACCTGGGTCCAGGATTCCGGACGCACGGTCACCTTCGGGTTCACCGATTCCGGCTGACGCCAGTGGGCCTTCATCTCACGGCGGGGTGCGCCATGGAGTTTTTCCACGGGCAGGTCACACACGGCTTCTCCGTGGTGCCACACCTTCAGGCGCTTGTTACCATCGGCCTTCGCCAGGACGAAAATCTCGGTCTGCCAGGTATCGGCGATCTGCTGGAGAGCAGCCAGATTGTGCTCTTCGATGGCCAGGACCATGCGCTCTTGGGACTCGGAAATGAAGACCTGCCAGCTTTCCAGGCCAGGCTCCTTCAGCGGGCAATTTTCCAGCCACACTTCACCGCCCACTTCGCTGAGCATTTCGCCAGCTGCACTGGAGAACCCCCCGGCACCGCAATCCGTGACGAACTCGATCAAACCCGCCTCACGAGCGGCGAGGACGAAGTCAGCGACCTTTTTCTCCTCAATCGGGTTACCGATCTGCACCGCCGTCTGGTCTTCCTCATGGGAATCCGTGGTCAGCTCAGCGGAGGAGAAGGTGGCCCCTTTCAGGCCGTCCTTACCCGTGCGACCACCGGCTGCGATGAGCAGGTGCCCCGGCTTCACTTCCTTGGCGATGTCTTTGATCGGGATCACCCCAGCCGTGCCGCAGAACACCAGGGGATTGTAAATGAACGTATCGTCGAACTGGATCGCACCGTTGACGGTCGGGATGCCCATGCGGTTGCCGTAGTCACGCACGCCGCGCACCACGCCGCGCATCACCCCCAGGGGATGGATCACGTCCTTGGCTTTCAGGTCTTCCTGTTTCGTGTCCGGGGGACCGAAGCAGAAGACATCGAGGGAGGCCACTGGCTTGGCACCTTTACCAGCACCGAGGATGTCGCGGATCACGCCGCCGAGACCGGTGTTCGCACCCGCGTAGGGTTCGATGGCGCTCGGGTGGTTGTGAGTTTCCACCTTCAGACAGACCGCCTTGTCATCGTCCAGCTTCACAAAGCCCGCGTTATCCACGAAGGCGCTGAGCACGAAGTCGGGCTTCTGCTCCATGATCTTCTCCGTGACGCTGCGGATGTAAGTCTTGAAAAGGCTGTCCACCGTCTCCTCCTGGCCATTCAGGGTGTGGGAGATCTTGGCATTGAAGATACGGTGCTTGCAGTGCTCGCTCCAGGTCTGGGCGATGACTTCCAGCTCCACGTCTGTGGGGTCGCGACCTTCTTCATTGAAGATCTGCTGCACCACCGCCATGTCCGCTTTGGACAGGGAGAGTTTCATCTTCTTCGACAGATCGAGAAGCTGATCGGCAGAGAGTTCGCGGACAGGGATCGTGCGATAGACGGCACGTTCAGTGCGAGGCGCGGAGGAAAGGCTGGCTTGCAAGGGTGAGGGAGCAGGTTTGGTTCCCCTCAGGTTTTGGCGAGGAAATCCCCGAGGTCAATGACGGGCAAAAGAATCCGAGCCTCCGCTCCTGCCAACTGAAACACAAAAAACCCCTGCGAGTCGCCTCACAGGGGTTTGAAGATTAGCCATGCCTGAAATCAAGGCACAGTCTATTCAAGTCTCTTAATAATAGACTTGGCCGACATGCTTCACTCCGGTTGCTGTGACGATGACGAACACTTCGCCCTTATCATTGATGGCCGTTCCCATACCGCCGCCTCCACCGCCAGAGTTGACCGTTTCAGCAAAGAGCGAGAGTGCGTTGACGGGATAGTTCGTCCCTTGATAACGGATGGTTTGACCAGCCCCGCTCCTCACCAATTGAGTCAACTGGGCATCGTTGGCTTTCATGCGCATCACGACATCCGTGCCGTCACTCAAACCCGAGAGTAATGCAACCGCGCCCGCATCACTCACACTGAGAGTTTGCAAGCTCCCATAGTTGACCCCAGTGCCGACAGCGGGGCTGCCTTCACGCGCCAGCACGGTGATTCCGCCAGCTTGGGACCAACGGCACAGAACACGATCCACATTCGCACTCACACCATCAAGCGTGGCAAGGAAGATCACATGCTTTTTCGCGGTAATATGATAGGCGCCAAACGACTTAATCGAGGCTCCTCCAATCATTGTAACACCTTCACGAGCAATCAGGCTAGGCTGTGTTCCGAGCTTCGCCATCAAGACCTGATCGTTGACTGGCGTTACCCCTGTGCCCGCCACAGTCGCAGTATAAGCATGGTCAGCCAGACTGTTCCGCGAAACTCCCGAGAAATTTGTGAGGATAGCTGTTGTGGTAGGCACCGAGTCACCTTTGCGGGCCACGATTGTCGCTTCGCCATTTGATTTGAAGCTGACGATGGCGATGTTCTTCGAACGATTCGTCGTTTGAGTCAGGTCTTGCGGATTGTCCTGTAGCGCGGCAATGACGACGCAACCGTCGCCGCCCGCTGCGAGGACATTGCTCACAGAACCCAACCATGCCGGATCTGTGGTTGCGGTTGTCAGATCATCTCCAGCCCGAATCAGCGATTGCAAGCTCGCTCCATCATCATACCACACGCCAGAGTTCAGATTGTTGGCCACACCACCCACGTTGCCCACGAAATAGATGTAGTTTTGCGCATCAACGGCGGGCTTACCAATGTGCTGCACAAAATACCCCGGGCCTGGACTCAGACTGTCTCCTTCACGACTCACCAAATCCAGGCTTGAGCTGTCCTCTGGAGAACTGAAGTAGGCATAGTCGGAGGATGCCGGGGTGCCTGAAATTCGATCATGCAGGAAGGTCACTCCGGAGTCGGTCAACAAGTAGTGGGTGAATGAACCTGACAGTGAGCCTCCCCCTGCCACAGTGGTTCCACTACGGGCGATCACCTTCGTATTGCCAGATGTATCCGTCATCAGCCAATTGTCGTTATTGGAGGTAACGCCTCCACTCCCCACCAAACCACGACCTTGCATCAGGACTCGTCCCGAATTGTTGATCATTCCCGCATAAATCGTCGATAGCTCGCCGTTACCGACCACACCGGTGCTCGCTGCAAACTGTTTACGAGTGACGGCAAGGTATTCCGTGGTGAAGGTGGTCGCCGTGGAGGCAATCGTCCCGAGGGAGTTCGTCGCCAGCACACGGACGTAATACAATGTATTGGGTTTCAAATCGACCAATTCTCCAGACACGGGCACTGAAGCGAAACCAGCGGGTAACACTTGGGGTGCGCTCTTGATGGTCCCGGTAAACCCGGCGTTGGTGGAGCACTCGAGTTCATAGGTCGTTTCCAGACCATTGGGATTCACTGTGCCGTTGCCAGTCACTAGACGGCTTCCGACATTCGTTGCTGCGGTCGTGGTCGCCGATGGACGGAAATGTCCTTCGCCACTGACGATCAGGGTATAAGGATCTTCATCGAGATCTTCATTGGCAATGCTGAATGTCGCGGTCCGCAGACCGATCGAAGTCGGGTCAAGTGTGATCGTGAACGTCGTTGAGCTATTCGCTCCGATACTAAATGCAGGCTGGGAGGTGACTGTAAAATCAGTGGAGCCACTCACGAAGCGCACGAAGTTGGGGGCGGTGCCTGTGAGCAGAAGATTTCCAGGGCCAGTGTTGGTCAAGGTAAAGGTACGCTGGATTGAGGGGGTTCCTGAGTAGTTCACTCCCCCGAAGGCCGTGTGATCACTCAGATCAGGAGTGGCATCTCCACTTGCGATGGTAACACCGTTCCCACTCAGAGAAATTTCCCCCGACTGAATGATATCATTGCTGGTATAAACATAGCCTGAATAGGCAACCGCAATGAGTGAGGTGCCTGCATTGTTCATGGCCACACCACGCCAAGCGCGATCCGACTCATGCTCCGTCCAGCTAGATCCGGCGTCTTTAGACAAATACAGTTTACCACCGTTGGTTCCGGCTAACAAAATGCTGCCGTCTGAAGAGGAAGCCACCGAATTCCAAGGTCGGCCAGAGTTGCGAGCAACCCAAGTCACGCCAGAATCACCCGAGGTATAAATGTTGCCGTTATAAAGGCATGCGGCCAGCTTCGTTCCATCACTTGAGGAGGCCACTGCCCACCATTTGCCAGAGGTGGCTCGGGCGGTCCAATTCACCCCGAAGTCCGTGGAGGTGTAGATGAAGTTGGTATATGCAGCGGCGACCAGTTTGCTACCGTCAGAGGAGCAAGCCACTGAATACCAGTTACGGCTACCGGCGCCTGCTTGAGACGTCCAGGTGACTCCCGAGTCAGAGGACGTATAGATAAAGCCTCCATTCACAGTGGCGGCGAGATTCGTTCCATCGGCAGAAGAGGCCACACCGCTCCACTCACGATTGCTATCGCGGGCAGTCCACGTCGCGCCGGAATCTGTCGAGGTATAAATCTGACCATTCGTGACGACGGCAACCAGTTTCACCCCGTCCGTCGATGAGGCCACGGCTTTCCATCCACGGTTACTGTCACGAGCCGTCCAGTTCGAGCTTGAGTCTGCCGAAGTGTAAACTTTGTTACTCCCAGCTAGGGCGACTAGCTTGCTGCCAGTGGATGATGAGGCCACAGCATTCCAAGAGCGAAGGCCGTCAATCAAACGTGGACGCCAGATTTCTCCGGCCACGGTTGCCGCTCCAGTCCCTTCGATAGCGAAGCTGTAGGCACCTTCGTCAGCGTCATCGTTAGCCACCGTCACTGTCGCTGTCTTCAACCCATAGCTTGATGGATTGAAGGTGATTTGGAAGGTTGTGGTCCCATTAACGGCCGCCACCGGGCTTACAGCGTCCTGAGACAGGGTGAAATCACTCGATCCCGAGATGGAGACAAATGAAGGGGTGCCAGTCAGCGTCAAGGGGCCTGTTCCGGTGTTAGCGATGGTAAAGGTGCGAATCAGTGAACCCGTGGCTTCGTTGACACTGCCAAAGCTGGTGTGGTCTGTGATACTCGGGCTCACATCATTGTTAGCGATTTCTACCCCATTCCCTCGGACGGCAATTTCCGGAGATTGAGCATGGGCTTGCAAGGCTAGCGCCGCCATTATAGCAACACTTAGGCTTAAAAATCGCGAATGCAGCCTAGTCAGGCTCACACACGGAACAGCCACCATCTTCCTGGAGGAAGCCCCTGTAGAGGTCAAGAAATGGCTTATCAGATTACTTATTCTCATAGTCGGGAGTTCAATTGAACTGATTAATTTGCGAGGGGGGGAAAGCGTGATGAGGGAAAATTCCAGAAAACAACTTATACCTTGTAAGCGATGAGGAGATTACACTGAAGATTGCGCAAATTGCGTCACATCGGGCGATTCGAACGGTCAAGTTTCTCAATATTGCAAATCGCAATAACTATGCTGCGTGAGGCAACTTATAAAGCCCTAAGTAAAGATTCCGCAATCGAGAATTTAGGCTCTGATCGCGTCATTAAATCAAAATTGAGACTAATTGAGCCGAATTCAATTTAATTAAACACTTCCGAAATGCCTACACGTCAGGAAGTTAAGCGATGAAGCCATTGATATTGAATGCTTTGGGACCAACCAACTCAGCACAATGGCTGGCGGAATTCAGAAACGCCATACATCTTAAGTTTTAAAGATTAAGATCCGTTAACCGAGTTATTTTCTGTAAAGTTTACCTTTATCGGGGCCTTTTGACTTTCGTTCACTGGACCGCCGACCGTTAAAGCCGATTCAGGACAGGCCAAGTTTGGCAGCATTTGCTCGGTGAAACCCCGTTGAAGCTGGCCAAAAACCCGCTATCAGCAAACGCTGACAGGCTCCCGTGCAGACTGAAAACCGGGCTGAAGCGTGTGTTTTTTCACCCGCCACCGGCCAGACTGCGGGGCTGAGCCGCCTCGAAATCCCCCCACATCTCACAAACCCCATGCTTACCATCGGTCATCCGTTCCCTGAATTCCGCTCCAAATCCTGCAATGGCGTCACCAACGACGACATCACGGAGATCACCAACGCCTCCTATCCCGGCAAGTGGAAGTTCTTCCTGTTCTATCCGAAGGATTTTACCTTCGTCTGCCCCACGGAATTGGTCGAGTTTGGCAAGCGCTCCCGTGACTTCGCTGACCGCGATGTGCAGATCATCGGTGGCTCCACCGACAACGAATTCTCCCATCTGGCCTGGAGACAGTCCCGCGAGGACCTCAAAACCCTGCCCTATCCTCTGATCGCCGCCCAGAAGCTGGCTGGAGATCTGGGCATCCTCTGCCCGGTGGAAAACGTCTGCCTGCGTGCCTCTTTCCTGGTGGACCCTCAGGGCGTCATCCAGTGGGTGAACGTGAACAACCTCTCCGTGGGTCGTAGCGTGGAGGAAGCTCTGCGTGTGATCGATGGCGTGCAGTCCGATGAGCTCTGCCCCTGCAACTGGAAGAAGGGCGAAGCGACCCTGAAGGTCTAATCCGCCCTCGGCGATTCCTGTCCATTTCACCCCCTTGGGTCTGCTGGAGGCGGCCTAAGGGGGCATTTCACTTGGCTCCTGCCACGTCAAACCCTCACACGGTGTTTTCGCCTCCTCCACTTTCCCATCTCCCCCCAAAAACCAATGTCCCAGATTGATCTCCTCCGCGATAAGTTGCCGGAAGCCGCTAAGGATCTGCGCCTGAATCTGCAAACGGTCCTCCGACCTGAAAACCTCACCTCCGATCAGGTGTGGGGAGTGGCTCTCGCCTCCGTTTATTTCATTGGCCACGCCGAGCTGCGTGATGCCGTGCTGGCCGATGCCACCGCTGCGGGCATCCCGGAAGCCGTCATCGATGATGCCAAAGCCTCCGCCTCCATCATGGGCATGAACACCGTTTACTATCGCTTCCGTCACCTGGTGGAGAAGCCTAGCTACGCCACCATGCCCGCCCGCCTGCGCATGATGCGGATGGGCCAGCCGCAGACGGATAAGGTCAGCTTTGAACTCATGTCCATGGCCTGTGCCGCCCTGGCTGGCTGCGGCATGTGCATCACCGCCCATGAGGCCACCCTGACTCAGCACGGCGTCAGTGAGGCCGCTGTGCATGACAGCGTGCGCATTGCCGCCGTGCTGCAAGGCGCCGCCGTAGCGCTCGGCATCGTAGCGTAAGCGGAAGCGTTGTTAACGTCTCCCGTGGTCAGGCGGCCTCGGGAGACCCTCGTCAGATCCAAATTCCGGCCAAGGCCGGGGCTCCGAACGAGGTGAGTAGATACCCTCCTCACGCACCTCATTTCCCGATCCGATACAGCGCTTTGTCCGTGCGTAGATACAGCGCACCATCCACGGCCACGGGGCTGGCCATGATGCCGCCGTCCAGGGTGTTCTGGGAAAGGATTTTGAACTCCTTCGTGGCGGGGATGACCGTCACCACGCCCTCGCGACTCGCGAAGTAGAGTTTGTGATCCGCCAGGATGGGGGACGCACTGAATTTACCCCCCAGGCGTTCACGATAATAGGACTCCCCCGTCAGCGCATCCACACAGCTGACAATGCCGCCATCATCCACGTAAAAGAGCAGATCTCCCGTCACCACCGGTGAGCACATCTTCGGTGCATTGCGATTGTTACGCCAAGCGATCTCCGGCGTCTCTACGCCCGCGTAGCGCAGCGCCATGACCTGAGATTTGCCAAAGCAGGTGCTGAAGTAAACCCGCTCCGCATCCGCGACGGGCCGCACGGACATGGAGAAACCCAGTTCACCATAGGGCAGCTTCCACAGTTCCTTCCCCGTCGCCGGTTCATAGCCATAGACCCAATCTGCCGCTGGGCTCACCACCACGGGTTTCCCCTGCATGGTCACCACCAGCGGCGTGCCGTAGGCCTTACGCTGCTGCGGATTCTCCCGCAGCTCGCCCGTGCGCTTCGTCTTCCAGACCAGCTTACCATCCTTTTTGTTAAACGCGGCGATGAACTGCTGGTCACTACCATCGAAATGAATGATGAGCAGATCCTCCCACAGCACTGGCGTCGAGCCGGGACCGTTTTCATGCATGATCTGCACCTCCTGATTCTGCCACAGCACCTGCTGTGTCGTGGTGTCCAGACAAGCGGTGCCAAAGCTGCCAAAGTGCGCATACAGCCGCCCTTCCTCAATGATGGGGCTGGGAGAGGCATAACTATTGAGCTGATGCACCCACTGCGGTTCCTTCACATTCAGCAGCTCCACATCATGCAGCAGCTTGCCGGTGGTCTTATCCACACACAGCGCCCGGAGGCTGACCGACTCCAGCACCGTTACGGGTTGATCCCCGGTATTGCTCTTCAGACGTCGCTCCGCCTCCGCTGCACTGGCGGCCTTTTCCACTGCGGTGGTCATCCAGATCTGTTCGCCCCAGATCACCGGTGTGGAGTGCCCACGTCCGGGCAGCTCCGTCTTCCACGCCACACCGCTGGTCTCGCTCCAGGTCTCCGGCAGACCCCGCGCGGCACTCAGGCCCTGCCCACTCTCCCCGCGCCATTCCGGCCAGTTTTCCGCGTGGGTGAAACCGGAGACGGTGAGGGCCAAGCAAGGCAGGAGAAAAGAAGGGCGGATCATGCGGGGCAAATAACGCCCTCAGCAGGCTCCTCCTGTCGGTGAAATGATGGGCCGTTCAACACACGAAAGAGTCCCAAGCACCTCCGCATTCCAGGCTGGACAGGCCGCGCGATTCCTGCCTAGGCTCACCCTATGCGTGGAAAAATTCCGCTCCGTTGTCTGGTCTTGCTGGGGATGTGGACGCTGCAAGCGGCGGGCCAAACGCCGGACGTCTCGAACTACATTGAGAGCTCCCCAGGCACCCTCCCCATCATCCTCACCGCTCCGCATGGCGGAGACCTGAAACCCGCCAGCCTGCTCACCCGCCGTTATGGAGTGACGGCCAAGGACTCCAACACACGAGAGCTGAGCCTGCTCATCGCACAGGAGCTGGAGAAACGCTACGGCGGTCGGCCGCATCTGGTCATCTGCCGCCTGCATCGGTCTAAACTAGACTGCAATCGTGAGCTGACGGAAGCTGCTCAGGGAGATCCAACCGCCATCGCCGCTTGGCAGCGTTTTCATGCGGAAGCTGAGGCCCAGGAGAAAGCGGTGATTCAACGTCACGGGACGGGCTTGACGCTCGACATCCACGGTCATCGGCATGAGGACCCGCGCGTGGAATTGGGTTATCTACTCACAAGTAAGCTCCTGAATACCGTCAGTGACGCTCAGTTGGATCGTGATGCTCACTATCGCACTCTCACCAGTCTGCGCACCTTGAGTGGTCAGACGCCTCACCGTTTTTCCGACCTCATCCGTGGTCCGAGCAGCCTCGGGGCACTTCTGGAAGCCAAGGGCTTCCACTGCCTGCCTAGCCCCTCGAAGCCCTCTCCCGGTCAGGCGGCCTACTTCAGCGGTGCCTATGACATCACCGCCCACGGCTCGCGAGATGATGCAGGCCCTATCAGTGCCATCCAACTGGAGTGCCCTTGGGAAGGTGTACGTGACACTCCGGCTCATCAGCGCCGTTTTGCCCAAGCTCTGGCGGAGTGTCTCGGCACATATTTTGAAACTCACTTTCAACGGCCTCTCAGTGCCTCGTTCAAGAGCAGCGATATCGGCCAATGATCGACCTGCCAGGCTTCTCCCATGCAGGGCAAGTTTGGAGATGGGATACAAAAAAACCCGCTCCGGCAAAAAACGCCGAAACGGGCCTTAATCGAATCGTGTTGTTAGGTCACACCTTCACTTCACAGCCGCTTCACGCGGAAGCTGCGGAAGCCGACAGGGTCGTTGTGACCCGCGAAGCCGATGAAGCCGCTGGTTTTATCGAGGCCTTTGGGGGTGTGTTTGGGGTCGAGCTTGCTGCGGTCCACCTGGCTCAGGTCGGCATCCAGGATCTTGGTGCCGTTGAGGGTCACGGTGATGTGCTGGCCTTTCACGGTCACTTCCTGGTAGTTCCACTGACCGACGGGGCGCAGGTAGCCGTGCTTGGCACCGATGAGGCCATAGACGGAGCCGTGATACTGGTAGTCCTTCAGCCCGGCTTTGCCTGCGGCAGCCATCTTGGCGTTGTAGCCATCGCTATCGATGACCTGGAGTTCCAGTCCTTCCCAAGCGGCGTTCCCTGTCAGCGGGGTGCGTAGGGCGATGCCGTTGTTCCCGGCCTCGGGCAGGATGAACTCGGTGCGGATGATGCAGTCGCCGTATTCTTCCTGGCTGAGG
Organism: Prosthecobacter debontii; assembly: GCF_900167535.1. Classification (NCBI taxonomy): domain Bacteria; kingdom Pseudomonadati; phylum Verrucomicrobiota; class Verrucomicrobiia; order Verrucomicrobiales; family Verrucomicrobiaceae; genus Prosthecobacter; species Prosthecobacter debontii. The sequence continues at coordinate 118,573 of NZ_FUYE01000009.1, read as the reverse complement.
AGATCGCCCCCCTTACCGGCCTTGCAGTAGATTGCGCCGTCTTTCATCTCGTAGTTGTCGGTGGAGCCCTGCCAGTTGCTGAGGTCCTTGCCGTTGACGAGTTCGGTGAAGCCTTCATCGCTCCCAGCCAGGGCCTTGTCAGCCTCGGCGGGGGTGATCTCGCGAATATAAACGTTGCGCCAGCGGATCTCACTGCCGTGGGTCTGGAGCTGGATGGGGCCTTTGGCAAAGGCGGGGTCCTTCATGAAACCGGCGGGCTTGGGTGGAGCCACTTCGCCTTCTTTGGGTTTCACATAAGCCAGATAACCGGCCTTTTTGTTAGCGAAGAAGTTTTCCAGCACGGCGTTGTCCACCACCTTCTCACCGTTGAAGATCACGGTCACGCGCTCGCCGATCATGGTGATCTTGAAGCTGTTCCACTCCCCCAGCGGCTTATCCATGAGCTTGGAGGGGTCCTTGCCTTCGGTGCCGGGGCTGTTGTTCCAGAGACCGCCGGAGCCTTTGGCACGGCCGAGGCCTTTGGGGTCTTCCTCATTGGGGTCCCAAATCTGCACCTGCGGGATGCCGCGCAGATAGACGCCGCTGTCCCCCAGCGGCAGGGCTTTGTATTCCACCCAGAGTTCGAAGTCGCCGTAATCTTTGTCGGTGGTGAGGTAGAGGCCTTTGCCATCGTTGACCAGCTCCCCGTTTTCCACCTTCCAGTGGGCGTTGATGTGGTCGTCGGTGGGTTTGCCGTTTTTATCCACGGCCCCGCCTTCCACGGATTTCTTTTTGTAGTCCGCCTGCTCCTCGGGGCTCATGGCCCAGAGTTCGCTGGGATCACGCGTGCCCCAGCCATACCAGCCGGAGAGATCCTTGCCATTGAACAGGGGGGTGAAACCCTCCGGCGGGACATTGGTTTCAGCGAGCAAACCCGAGGCGGTGGCCAGGGCGAGCAGGGAGGTAAAAAGCGGTGCTTTCATGATGGAAGAAGTGAGTCGGGCACCTGAGCCGCGATCTTTCAGCGGGTGTGCGTGTCCTTGGACTGCATTTCAATACTTTCGAGACAAGGGGGGCTTGGTTCTTGGGGACTGGGGCTGGATTGGAGGGAAACACGAATTTCACGAAGGGGCACGAAGGTTTTGAGAGGGGCGCTATCCTGGCCGTGGTTTAGGGATGTGTGCCCTTCGTGTCATTCATTGTGAAAACCGCAGCGGTCATTCGTGTGGGGTAGATCACTCTCCTCCTTCGGTTTCAGCTCCAGCTTCTCCAGCCGCTCGCGCAGGTGACGAATCTCGGCGGTCAATTCCTTGATGTCAGTCTCCTCACGCTTCAGCTCGGGCTCGACAAAGAAGCGGGCGAACAAACCTGTGAGCACACCGAATAACCCGACGCCGGTGATCATCAGCACCATGGCCACGAAGCGCCCCTCCATCGTCACGGGATAGCGATCTCCGTAGCCGACGGTGGTCATCGTGGTTACGCCCCACCACAGCGCATCCATGGGGGTCTTGATGTTCGAGCTCGCGTCCTGCTCCACCACCAGGATGGCGATCATGGAAAACAGCAGCAGCACCAGCGCCATCAGCACCGTGGTGCCTGCCAGACTGCGGGCACGGTTCTGGTGCAGGTAGGCCATGATGGCGCGGGCAGAGCGGAAGGCACGCAGGATCCTGACGATCTGCACGATGCGCACCGCACGGCCTAACGAAAAGATATCCGCCGGGATGCAGGACAGCAGATCGATCCACCCCCAGCGCATGAAGGCCAGCTTCGACTCCGCTTTGCGAAAGCGAATGACAAAATCCATGAAGAACACCCCGCACACCGTCCAGTCCAGGTAGCACATCAGCTCCACCACATTCTCCGGCAGCTTCACCGTGAGATGCACCAGCAGTACCGCGATCACATAGATGGAAAGCAGCAGCACCAGAAGATCCAAAAAGCGCAAACGCGGCGGCACCGGGGGCATGAGCGAGAGAATCGTGAATCCTAGCGGGGAATCATTTGAAACGCCAGCTTTATGGTGCCTTGAGCCCAGGGGGGCCGCCAACGGTTCAGCCTTCGTGGTGGGGCACCCAGTTTTCCAGAAGTCCATTCCTGGAAAAGTCCGGGGGGAACCGGACTGGAAAAAAGAGCCTGAAGATAAATCCCTTACTTTCTCAGAAGCTCCCTCACTCAACTCAAGGCGCAGTTTTCCAATCAATCCAGTGCTGCATGGAATCCATGACCTCCTGCATGGCCCAAAGTTCAATCGGTCCTGCTTCAGCATCGTGATGAATGCGCTTTGTTTTGCCTTCAGATGTTACAGAGCTGAAACAGCTCGGGGCATCCGTCCACTTAACGCGATAGTCTTCCTCCATTTCCACAAATCGCAGACTCTCCTGCAGATCGCACAAGCGTGCATAGGAGTAAGGGCTGATTTCTCCTTCGAACTTGCCCAGCTTGGGTCGGGAATAGCAGCTCTCTGACTCCGTGGAAGGGATTGATCCGCGAGCCGACTCTTATCTTCTCGTTCAGAACAGCCACCAAAAATCCACCCAAGGCAGGCGAGGAGCAGATTGAAATAGAATCAATTCACCATTCGGCTAGGCATAAGTGTTACTTCATCTGCCAGTATTTTTCCAAGCCCCTAACCCAGCCGCCAGCACTTCACCATTTTTCCAGTCCGGCCAACCCCGGACTTTTCCAGGAATCCCAATCTGGAAAAATGACTTCGACGATCACTCCGCTGCGATTCGTCTCGCCCAGGCATCCGCCTCAATCAGCGTTTCCAGATCGGGATGCTGGATGACCTCGTGTTTATCCATCACGCGGGCCACGGTTTGCCAGATGGCGGGAAAGGACGTGCGCTCACTGAGGAAAGCCTCCACGGCCACTTCATTGGCGGCATTGAGAACCGCAGGCAGGGTGCCGCCCACCTCTCCAGCGTGGCGAGCGAGATCCAGTGCGGGGAAGTCCTGTGTGCGCGGGGCCTCGAAGTGCAAGGCAGCCAGCTTCGCAAAGTCCAGCGGGCGCAGATTGTTCGGCACGCGGTCCGGCCACGTCACCGCATACTGGATGGGAAAACACATGTCGCTGTGGCTGAGCTGGGCGATGACGCTGTTATCGCTAAACTCCACCATGCTGTGGACGATGCTCTGCGGGTGCACCACCACCTCGATCTGGCTCATGGGAACATCGAAGAGCCAGCGCGCCTCGATCATCTCCAAGCCTTTGTTGAAGAGCGTGGCGGAGTCGATGGTGATCTTGCGGCCCATGCTCCAGGTGGGGTGCTTCAGAGCCTGCGCCACGCTCACCTGGGGAAGTTGCTCGGCAGGAAGTTGGCGGAAAGGACCGCCGCTGGCGGTGAGCAGGATGCGCCGCACCTCGCTGTGGCGGTGGCCTTCCAGACATTGAAAAATGGCGTTGTGCTCGCTATCCACGGGCAGGATGTCCACGCCCTTACGCTTGGCGGCTTCCATCACGGCTTCACCAGCCATGACCAGGATCTCTTTGCTGGCCACGGCCAGATGCTTGCCTTCCTCGATGGCGGCCAGCGCAGGAGCGAGACCTGCCACGCCGACGATGGCCACCAGCACCATGTCCGCATCACTGGCACGAACGAGATCCACCAGACCGCTGGCCCCGACATGCAGGGTCACATCAGCGGGCAAAAGCGCGCGGGCCTGAGCCGCAGCGACTTCATCCGTCAGCGCCACTTGTTTGACACCCGTCTCCTGCACCTGCTGCACCAGAGCCTCCACACTGCGGGCCGCAGCGAGTCCGACGATCTCCATGCGGTCGGGGATATCCCGCGCCACCTTCAGGGCGCTGGTGCCGATGGAGCCTGTGGAGCCGAGGAGGAGAACTTTGCGTCGCTGTGCCGATGCCATGCTGGTGCGGAAAGAGGGGATGGACCTGATTTTCCGCGCTTAAGCGGAGATGGCCTCCAGATAAAAGTAAAACACCGGAGCGGTGAAGAGCAGGCTGTCGGTGAGATCCAAAATGCCGCCAATGCCGGGGAAAGCGTGACCGGAGTCCTTGATCGCCGTGCAGCGCTTGATGACGGACTCGGCCAGATCACCCGTGATCCCTGCCGCGCACAGCACCGGGGCCAGTAGCAGACCGTGCAGCCAGGTCATGGGGGCGAGTTCACCGCTGTCCGCCTTCCACCACAGCATGATCACTGCCGCGAGGAAAGAGGTCACGAAGGCTCCCACCAATCCCTCCCAAGACTTCGCCGGGCTGATGTGCGGGATCATCTTGTGCTTACCCAGCACCACCCCAAAAGCATAGGCCCCCATGTCGCTGAACTTCGTCACCATCACCAGATAGATGACCAGGAACAGGCCGGTGGCGGATTGCCCATCGCCATTAAAATACATCAGGCGGGCGATGAAACCGAAGAAGATGACGGTGTAAACCACCCCGAACACGGTGGAGAAGATGCGCTGGAGCGTCACTGTGCCCTCGAGCTGATGGCGATAACACAGCAGGAAGGCCCCATGCACACTGGCGGTCAGTGCGGCCAGCTCCAGCCACATCGGCGGCGTCTGCTTCACCCGCACCACCCACCACGTCATGGTGATCCAGTAGGCCACGCAGATGACCAGCCCGAGGAGATTAAAAGAACGCGCCTGAGCATCGATGCGCAGCAGGCGATAATACTCCACCGCACCAGCCACCCCGAAGAAACCCGTGAGCGCGATGAGCAGCCAGTTTTTCTCCCACTGCACCGCAGCCCAGATGATGGCCCACAGCAAAAGCGTGCTGAAAAGCCGGGAGACGAAGACACGACGCTTGCTGGGCGGAGGGGCGGCGGTGTCGGAACTCATGAGAAAAAACTGTGCAAACCTGACAGAAAGCGGCTATCAGAGCAGGAGGCAAGCAAACTTCAATGCTATTCCCACAAAGTAGCTGCGCAAGCCAGCACTGAAACGGCCCTTACAAGCCGTGCAAAAACCAAAAAACAAATTCACCCGAAAACTTGGCACGGAATACGCTCAGTCTTTTCAGCACGATCTTCGATGCGAGATAAATCTGAATTTGGTTGTCTCTAGTCGTTGCAATCCGCCAAACCACACATCTAATAACGACAGCCATGAAAAAAGTCGAAGCGATCATCAAGCCCTTCAAACTCGAGGACGTCAAAGAAGCTCTCTCTGAAGTGGGAGTGGAAGGAATGACCGTCGTCGAAGTCAAAGGATTCGGACGTCAAAAAGGTCACACCGAGATCTACCGCGGTTCTGAATACACCGTTGATTTCCTCCCGAAGGTCAAGATTGAAGTCGTCGTCGAAGACGCTCGCAGCGAAACCGTGGTTGACGCCATCGTGAAAGCCGCCAATACCGGTAAAATCGGTGACGGCAAAGTGTTCGTCAGCGAAGTGATCGAAGCTGTCCGCATCCGCACGGGTGAGCGCGGTGCCGACGCCATCTCCGGTTCCTAATTTTCCTACCCCCAAAACCGAAACCAATCCAAAACCCGCCTGGACACCTGGGCGGGTTTTTTGTTTTGGGGTGAGCTCAGAGCGTTGGGACATCCACACTGGCAACGAGACCAGTCGTAGAAGACGTCCTCCTCCAACAGAGTCATTGGTGATTGTCTCTGCAAGGCGAGGAATGGATCCATTGGATATGTGCAAGCCGGAGCCAAGAGGCCCGCGCACGAAAAGCCTGACCATACCTCCTTGAGCCAGGACCTTGCGTCACGTCCGTGCCTAGCTCGTTCCCGGTCTCTTAGCCTGTGATACCAACCTGACGAAATAAGAAGGCGAATTCGTTGGGTATAGCCCCGCCGATTCCTCCCCCACTGTCAGTGAGTTTAGCGGGGGTTTGTCTAGAGCGAGTCTTCGACACTTCAAAGCCCCACCCTCACCTAACCTCTCCCTGAGGGAGAGGGACTGTCGTTTAGCCTGCTGTAGGGCACTGCCAAAGACGTTCTCCCTCGCCCCACTTGTGGGGGTGAAACCCGCGCAGCGACAGGGCGGGGTGAGGGGCCAACAGGATTTCAAAAGCCGATTTTGACTCATGATTTCATCAGCTTGGTATGAGACCACACTCAACTCGCGCTGATGCATTCATCCAACCATCCACCTATCTCTTCATCAGAAGTGGGAGCTTGGAGTATTCACTTTGCGAAAAAGACAAAAAAGCCCGGGTTCATCACCCGGGCTTTTGATTGAAAGGATTCGGGGTGGGCCGAAAACTACTCCACCTTCATCACACCGTTCATGATGGCGCCGTGGCCAGGGAAGGTGCAGAGGTAAGGGTATTCGCCAGCGGCAGGAGCGGTGAACTCGATGGTTTCGCTGGTGTTGGGCTGGAGCAGCTTGGTGTGGAACAGGACCTCAGGAGCCGCAGGGATGAAGCCTTTGGCCATGCCATCTGGAGCAGTGGCCATCTGCATGGCTAGGCCCATGAGCTTGTCCTTGGAGCCGGCGGTGCCGATGACGATGTTGTGCGGCTGAGGCACGGCAGGATGGGTGTTGTTGAAGGTCAGCTTCACGATCTGGCCAGCTTTGACCTTAAATTCTTTGGTGTCGTAGGCCAGAGGGTTGGCGGTGTCTGGCTTGATGGTGATCTCCGCAGGGGCTGCGGTGGAAGCTGCTGGAGCAGGTACCGCAGCGGTGGCAGCTGGAGCAGGCGCTTCTGTTGTGGCTGCGGGTGCGGCCGCAGGAGCTGGGGCGGATTTCTCAGCAGCAGGTGCGGCAGCGGCGGTTTTTTCTTCAGCCTTGGCTTTCTCCCAGCCCGAGGTCTGGGAGACAGCTCCGAAGAACAGCATCACGGCCCAGAAAAGAGTGAAACCGCCGACGACGATGGCAAGGATCACATTGGCAAGGCTCCAGAAGGATCCGGATTCTTTGGAAGCGGGGGTAGAATGGGCAGACATGGCTTGAATTGGGAGCGTCCAAACAAGCACAACCCTCCCCGAACGCAACTGACAAGCCGCCCATCGCTTGCAACCCCGCCTGTTAGCGCCACGTTTTCTCTCTTAGCCATGAGCGACCGCGATACGACCCCCAAGCACACGAATGCCCTGATCCGCGAAAAATCGCCATATCTGCTCCAGCATGCCCACAATCCCGTAAACTGGCTGCCCTGGGGGGAGGAAGCGATCGCGAAGGCCAAGGCGGAGGATAAGCCCATCTTCCTCTCCAGCGGCTACTCCACCTGCCACTGGTGCCATGTGATGGAGCGGGAGTCCTTTGAAAATGACGAGGTGGCCGACTACCTGAATGAACACTTCATCTCCATCAAGGTAGACCGCGAGGAGCGCCCGGATGTGGATCTCACCTACATGACCTACGTGCAGGCCGCCAGTGGTGGTGGCGGCTGGCCCATGAGTGTGTTCATGACGCCTGAGCTGAAACCCTTCTTCGGCGGCACCTATTTCCCGCCGGAAAACACCCAGGGGCGCATCGGTTTCAAAAATCTGCTCAAGGAACTGCACAAAGCCTGGACGGAAGATCGCGAAAAAGTACTGGCCGGAGCCGAACGTTCCGTCTCGAAGCTGCAGGAGTATCTGGACGGCGAAAACAACGCCACGGAGGTGAAGTCCGAGGCTGTGATGCTGAAAGCCTACGACGACCTCGCCAGCAACTACGACTACCACGAGGCAGGTTTCAGCGGAGCGCCCAAGTTCCCCCGCTCCACGTCCATCAATCTGCTCCTGCGCATCCATCAATCGTGGGCTAAGGATGAAGCTCGCAAAAGCGAGGCGGACTGGGCGGCGGAGATGTCGGTGAAAACCCTTCGCGCCATGGCCAATGGCGGCATCTGGGACCACGTGGGCGGCGGCATGCACCGCTACTCCGTGGATGCCTACTGGCACATCCCACACTATGAAAAGATGCTTTATGATCAGGGCCAGCTTCTGTGGGCCTATGCCGAGGGGTATCTCATCACCGAGTCGCCGTTTCTAGCGGATACGGCGCGCGAGATCGTCACCTATGTGGCCCGGGATCTGCGGCATCCTCAAGGCGGGTTCTTCTCCGCAGAAGATGCGGATAGCTACGCCCAGGAAGGGGATGACCATAAAAAGGAAGGTGCCTTCTATGTCTGGACCGCGGCGGAGATCGATGAACGGCTGGGTAAGGAGGAAGGAGGCATCTTTCGCTACTCCTTCGGCGCACGTCGGGATGGCAATGCCCGACCTGAGAGTGATCCCCACGGTGAACTGGCGGGCGTGAATACCCTCTTCCGGGCCTACTCCGTGAAGAAAACGGCGGAGTTTTTCAAAAAGACCCCCGAGGAGGTGCTGGACATTCAACGGCGCGGATTGAAAACCCTGTTCGAAGCCCGCAGCAAGCGTCTGCGCCCGCATCTGGATGACAAGGTGATCACGGCCTGGAACGGACTCATGATCAGCGGTCTGGCTCGCGCAGGAGCGGCCCTGGGTGAACCCAGCTTCCTGAAACTGGCCGCCGAGGCCGCGCAGTTCCTGCATGATGAACTGTGCGCGACACCGGGGAAAGGCCTACACCGGAGCTGGCGTGAGGGCGGGCGTGGGCCGAAGGGCTTTGCCACCGATTACGCCTGCCTCGTTCATGGCCTGCTGGATCTGTATCAGGCGGGTTTTGACATCCAGTGGCTGAAGTGGGCAGCTGCGCTCCAGGAGGAGATGGACGGTCTCTTTCTCGATCCCGACAAAGGCGGCTACTACAGTGTCCACACCGACATGGCCCACGCCGTTTTGCGCATCAAGGAGGACTATGACGGCGCCGAACCGTCGCCCAACTCCCTCGCCGCGCTGAATTTGGCTCGCCTCGCCGCCATGCTGCATCAGGAGCGTTATGCCGAGCAGGCGCGGAAGATCACCTCCCTCTTCGGCCATACCCTGGAGAGCAGCCCCTCCGCTGTGCCCGTGCTGGTGATGGGGGCCGATTTCCTGGCTCGCGGACAGCAGCAGATCGTGCTGGCCGGGGATAAAACCACACCTGAGTTCCAGGCCCTGACCGCAGTGGTCCAGCGCCGTCTGCTACCGCACGCCGTCATCCTGCATGCGGATGGTGGTGAGGCGCAGGCCTGGCTCGGCGAGCAAAATGAAGCCTTCACGGCCATGCACCCTGTGAACGGTCAAGCCACCGCCTACGTCTGCCAAAACTACGCCTGCCAGGCCCCCGTCACCACGGCGGACGCGCTGGCGAAGCTGTTGGCCTAACTGGGACTTTTTTTGGCATCTACAGCCCGCTGTTCGTCAGGAGGCTGTGATCCCTCCGATGAATCGGTGAGAAAACTCTGGCGTATCGGACCAAGAAACAGGAATACTGAGGGTGTCTGTCGTTCGTCCGCACTCACTGCCTCATGCTCCGCTTTATCCTCAGCCGCCTCGTGCAGGGTCTCCTGGTGATCCTGGCGGTGCTGTGCATCACGTTTGTGCTGCTGAAGACCGCTCCGGGTTCGCCGTTACAAAGTGAAAAGAACATTCCCGAACATATTCAGAAAGAATGGGTGAAGTCGTATGGGCTGGATCAACCGGGATATGTGCAACTCTGGCGGCACATTGTTAATTTTGCGACCTTCACCTTTCCGCCTTCTCCCAAAAAACCTGGTCGTGGGTCGGATGAGATTATCGCCCAAGCTTTTCCGGTGTCTGCTACGGTTGCAGTGGCTGCGCTCCTCATTGCCCTCGGGCTGGGTATTCCCATCGGAGCCCTGGCTGCGGTGCGGGCGAATACCTTTGAAGATCGGGGTGCCATGCTCTTTGCCACCCTGGGCATCTGCACCCCGAGCATGGTGCTGGGGCCGGTCATCGCGCTTGTGTTTGGCCTTAAGTTGCGCTGGTTCAATGCGGCCGGGTGGTTCGATGCGGATGACTGGGTGCTGCCTGCGGTGACCCTCGGCATCATCTACAGCGGCTACATCTCCCGGCTCACGCGTGCGGGTCTGCGAGAAACCCTGGCGCAGGATTTCATCCGCACGGCACGGGCCAAAGGTGCCTCGGAGGCGGCCATTGTCTTTCGACATGCTTTCAAGCTGGCCTGTCTTCCCGTGCTCAATTACCTGGGGCCGACTGCCGCCGGGTTGATGACGGGCTCCATCGTCATCGAGACCGTCTTCCAGTTGCCCGGTCTGGGCCAGCACTTCGTGGGAGCGGCGGTGAACCGGGACTACGATCTCGCCATGCCTACAGCAGCCTTTTACGCCGTGCTGATCGTCGGTTTTAACTTCGTGGTGGATGTCCTCCAGGCTCTGCTGAACCCCCGCATCGGTTTCAAATCATGAGCGAGGTGAACCCCAGCCATGAGGCCCTCCTGGCCTCCCCCAGCACCGAAGGCACGGAGCCAAATCCCACTCTCGGGGTCACTTCAGAGTCCCCTGGGCAGCGTGCCTGGCGCCGGCTGATCCGCAGCCGTGTCACCGTGGCGGCGATGATCTTCCTGGGGCTGCTCATCACGATATGCACCGTTGGTCCGTCGTTCTCCCCCTATGATCAAAGCCAGCAGGATCTGGAATTGCAGGCCGTGGGGCCGGTGCCCGCTCACTGGTTGGGCACGGATACTTTGGGAAGAGATCTTTTGACACGCATTTTGTTCGGCGGACGCATCTCTCTGCTGGTGGGGATTTTAGCCACAGCGGTCGCATCCGTGATCGGGGTGGGCTATGGACTCATTGCGGGGCTTTCAAGCCGCCGGGTGGATGCCGTGATGATGCGGCTGGTGGATGTTCTGTATGCCTTTCCTTTCATCACCTTCGTTATCATCCTGGTGGTCATCTTCGGGCGAGAGTTTTGGCTCATCTTCCTGGCCATCGGTGCGGTGGAGTGGCTGACCATGGCACGGGTGGTGCGTGGGCAGGTGCTGGCTTTGAAAAACCTCGAGTTCGTCCTCGCGGCACGGGCCAGTGGTGCAGGCTTCCTGCACATCCTGATCAAGCACATGCTACCGAATGTGCTCGGCCCCGTGATCATCTACGCCAGCCTCACCGTGCCCGGCGTGATGCTGCTGGAGGCCACGCTCAGCTTCCTGGGCCTGGGCATCCAGCCACCAGATGCAAGCTGGGGCGTGCTGATCCGTGAAGGCGCTGATAACATGGAGACTTACCCCTGGATGCTCATCGGCCCCGGTGTCTTTTTCAGCGCCACCCTCCTGGCTCTCAACCTCATCGGCGATGCCCTGCGGGATGCCCTGGATCCGAAAAGCGGTGCGGGAGAGTGAGCTTGTTCTCACTCCCTCCAGCCCTGGATTCAAACCAGTCTGCTTTTACGCAAACAACTGCGTCACCGGCTTCGCTTTCACCAGCTCACGAGGCTGATTGAGGTGGTTGTAAACGATCGTCTCAGGATCAATGCCCACCGCGTGATAAATGGTGGCCAGGAGCTCCATCGGATGCACGGGATCTTCGACCGGGGCGGAACCCGTTTTGTCGGACTTGCCGTGGACGTAACCACGCTTGATGCCCGCTCCACCAATGATGGCGGTGTAGCAATACGGCCAGTGGTCGCGACCATCGGCGCTGTTGCCATTGCCAGAGGTGGAGACGCCTTTTTCTGGGCTACGGCCAAACTCACCCAAGGCCACCACGAGAGTTTCCTCCAACAGACCGCTGGCATCCAGGTCTTCAAACAAAGCACTGAGGCCCTGATCCAGCATCGGTCCGCTCTGGTTCTTCATGCGCTGAGTGAGGCCCACGTGATGATCCCAGGAATGGTTATCCGAGTTGGCCACCTTCGGCCAAATGAGCTCGACAACACGAGTGCCTGCTTCAATGAGACGACGCGCCAACATGCAGCTCTGGCCAAAGGTGTTGCGGCCATAACGGTCACGCAGCTTTGGAGATTCGCGATCCAGAGCGAAGGCATCGCGAGCACGTCCGCTGGCGATGAGGTTCAGAGCCTGATCGTAGTAGCTGTCCAGGCTCATGTCTTTCACGGCAGCCTCAATGGTGGGCATCTGGTCATTGATGGCCTCGCGCAGTTTGGCACGGCGCTGGAGACGCACGCTGAAGAGGTCGGGGCGCAGTTGCAGATCCTCGATCTTGATGCGGTCCATCTTGCCCATGTCCAGGTCATCACCATCGGGATAGAGCGTGTAGGGATCATAGGCCTTGCCCAAGAAGCCGGCAGTGCCGCCTTTGCCCACCACATTGGATTCCTGCAGCGGACGCGGCAGCATCACGAAGGGCAGCATGGGCTCATCCATCGGTTTGAGTCGGATGATGTTGCTACCGAAGTTGGGGAAATCTTTGGCATTCGGTGGCTCGAGCTGGCCGGATGGGCTCACCTTATCCGTGGTGTAGCCGGTCATGATCTGATAAATGGCCGCCGTGTGATTGAACAATCCGTTAGGCGTGTAGCTCATCGAATTGATCGTGGTGAACTTATCATTCACCTTGGCCAGGGAAGGCAGGATCTCAGTGAAGTGATGCCCCGGGATCTTGGTGGGGATCGTTTTGAAAGCCGAACGCACTTTATCTGGCACATTCTCTTTCGGGTCCCACAGGTCCAGATGGCTAGGACCTCCCTGGAGATAGATCATGAGCACATGCTTGGCCTTCCCCCACCCTGCGCGCCCTGCGGCGGCGGACCCTGCCGAGGCAGCCTGGGCTCGGAACATGTTATTCAGCGTCAGCCCCATCATGGAGGCCCCGCCGATACGCAGGATGTCACGCCGGGTCATGCCCAGATCTTTGTCACACAGGTCTTTGCCGAGGGCTCCAGGAATGCGAAACATGGCGATGAAAGGTCGAGTTAAAATAGGTTACCAGCCCCAGCCTAACCAAGCCAAGGACAAAACGAATCGTCCCGAGATACGAAGCCACCCCTCCATTCTTGCGAAAGCTGAGCCGGTCTTGGTCATTCACACGGGAAAGTCCATCGCAGGGCCGGAATCAGCCATCCTATCCATGCTCAGAGGCTCGGCAGACGTTGAGCATCAAGGTCTCGTCCGAGATTCTCAACGCCAGCGCCTTCCCCGGCATCCAAGGGTATCATCTACTCATGCGCCTGCTGTTTTCCGCAATCCTCATTCTCCTCACCAGCTCATGCCGTGCAGACTCTCCAGAACTGACGTCCGCCTCACGGGCCCAACTGCCGACAGAGGACAAGAGCTTTGCCACCCGGCTATGCCATGCAGCCCTGGATCGAACAGCCCACACCGTGCGTTATGACGGATCCTACCTTCGCATCCCCTACCCAGGCGGAGACGTGCCCGCTGACATGGGAGTCTGCACCGACGAGATCATCCGCAGCTACCGGGCTCTTGGGCTCGATCTGCAAAAGCTGGTGCATGAGGACATGAAACGCAGCTTTGCCGCCTATCCCAAACACTGGGGTCTGAGTAAACCCGACTCGAACATCGATCACCGCCGAGTGCCTAACCTTCAGGTCTTTTTCAAGCGCAAAGGAGCCTCACTTCCCATCACCCAAAAAGCCGCAGACTATCGTCCTGGCGATCTCATCACCTGTACCGTAGCAGGCAAGCTCCCGCACATCGCCCTGGTGGTGCCTGCTCCGGATGGCGGTGAGACCCCCTGGATCGTGCACAACATCGGTCGTGGCCCCAAGCTGGAAAACAGCCTGTTTGAATACCCTCTCACAGGCCACTACCGCTGGCATCCGGGACAGTGAGTTGAAGTTCCTGGACCAGCCCAACTCTCGCTTCGAGCAATCCCTTATACTCCGCCACGGCATCGGGCATGGTTTCCAAGGCGCGAATGATCCCTGCCGCGATGCGAGGAAGCCGGGCCACTTCCTCCAGACGATGATGACTGACGCGGATTCCAAAGAGGATGGTCTTGAAAACCGGGAGTCGGGTGAGAAACTGGCGCTCCAGACGAATCCAAGTGTCCGCCAGACTGGCCCGGGCTGTTAGACCCGGAAGAAGGCGGGAGGGATGGTGGTTAAGCTCCGCATCGGCACCTAGTCCCCAGTTTTCCCGTTCCCAGGCAGACCCGACCTCCACACGGCGGAGAAAAGCCGAGATCGACTTGCCAAGTGCGGTCTGAAGCCCCGGCACAGGACCATGCACGCTCTCCAGAGGCTGCCCCAACTTTGCAGGCAGGGACCAACCGGAGGGGAACACCACCTCGCCACCTAGCAGCACAGGGTCGACGTCTCCCTCCAGCCCTGAAGAAAGCACGGCCCAATCCGGCTCGCACTGCGTGGTGATCTTCTGCACCCAGGCACGAGCTTCTTGCAAAATCGGCGCGGCCTCGGCCAATTCCGCCACATAATGTTGCCGGTCCTTTTCAAGCCACCTCTGACGCTCTTTCACCATCTGCCCTGAGCCGTCCTGAGGATGCCAAAAAGCTGCGATATTCCCGCGCCGCAACCCCATGGGAAAACGGTAGTCTTCGAGGGGAAAAAGACGCGGCCAATCCGGTGACATGCAGACAGCTTAGCCCCATCTGGCAGGGGTTGTCTGCGGGAATGCAGCCTTTTTCGTCGCCCCTGTCGTGGCCCCCTGCCCTGCACTTTCTTTTTTAGGTGAGTCCACCCTTGCGGAGATTTCGAGCGACCGTTAGAGCATGCACGATGCGACTGCTCTCCGCCCTTTCACTGTTGTTTTCGCCTCTTCTGTTAACTCAGTGTGTCGAAAAGGCCGATCATCGACCGGTCTCCGCTGGCACCTTAGCCAAGCTAGACACCCAGGTCGTCTCCAAAGCACAATTCATGGAGATGCTGAAGCATCATGGCCCCCGCCCTACCGCTCCAGTGACCGTGCCTATGGATATCCTGGCCCGTCTCCCCATTGTGGACGTGCAGATTGGCCCCAAGGGTAAAGTGCCGATGATGCTAGATACAGGAGCCTCCCGAACCATGATCCAGGCCAGCCTCGCGGTGAAAAAGAAGCTGCCAATCCTGAACCCGACCGAAATGACGGTAGAGATGAAGGGCGTGGTCGGCAGCGAGCAGGGGCGGATCGGTCTGCTGGACCCACTCACTGTCGGCACTTGGTCCGTGCATGACTACCCTTGCTTTGTCCGCACCTATCAGAGCCAGATGTTGTATTTGGCCGATTTCCCGGAGAGCCTTCTGGGCTTTGACCTCGCTCATGAGAACTGCACTTACCTCACGCTCGACTATCCGAGGAACAGAGCGGTGTTCGGCTTCGGTCAGAACTACACCGCACGGCCTGGCGCTCGCACTTCCAAAACCCCTTTCATAGTGAAAAAGGGCGTGCCCTTCATCACCGTCAAGTCCGGCGGAGTCTCATGGGAAGCCTTGGTGGACAGCGGCTCCTTCAACGGCATCGAAATCAACGAAGAAATCGCCGCCAGACTCAAGCTCCAGAACCAGGGGCAGAAGATCGAAGGTCTCTATTTGTTATCCATCGGTGGCACCGTCACCTCCTCGGAGGCCAACATGCGCACCGTGAAGCTGAAAGACCTGAACGTATTTTCTGGCACCTACCGGGATGCCGAGGTGGACATCTCCCCGGGCATCCCCCGAATCGGCAGCTTTTTCCTCAAGGACTACCGGGTCACATTCGACTTTAAGCGCAAGCTTCTGTGGCTCGAATGGTGACTCCCAAAAACGAATTTCAAGTGCTTTCAAGCCGCTAAAAAAATCATTTCCAGAGTTGCAAAGCCTTGCCGGACTTCTATTCTCCAGCCTGCTTGTGAAATTTTTCACAAGCACATTCACCGAGATTTATGGGTAACTTCTTTCCGCGTTGGACCAATTGGCTGCCACTCAAGCTAGCCATCGGGGTCGCATTCATCGCTTTTGGGGTGAGTGTTGGCGTCGCTTATTATTTCACACCGAAATACACCCGCGTAGGGTATGAGCCGACCCAACCGGTGCCCTTCTCACACAAGATTCACGCTGGACAATTGGGCTTAGACTGCCGCTACTGCCACTCTTTTGCGGAGAACTCCAGCCATGCCAACGTGCCCACGAACCAGACCTGCTTTAACTGTCATGGTCCAGGCAAAGGCAACATCAAGTCCTCCAGTCCGAAACTGGAAATGGTCGTAAAGGCCAATGAGACGAAGCAGCCCGTGCCATGGATCAAGGTCCACAAGGCTCCTGACTACGTTTATTTCAACCACAGCGCCCACCTTAACCGCGGCATTTCCTGCCAGTCCTGCCATGGCCAGATCAATGAGATGGAAGTGGTGAAGCACGCTGAGCCGCAGTCCATGGGCTGGTGCCTTGAGTGCCACCGCAATCCTGAGCAAAAGCTGCGCCCGCTGGAGCAAGTGACCAACCTGAACTACAAGCCTGAGCAACTGGACCGCACTTCCTTCTATCAAGGCCTCCTGGCGAAAGGTGTGAAGGCTGACGAAATTGCCGGCACCATCAGCGAAGGTAAAAAAGCCACCACAGTCGAAGACCTCGTCTCTCTGGCCTCCACGACCTTCGGTGAGAACGTCACCCAGCTCGAAGTGGGAACCCAACTCAAGAAGCACTGGCAGATTCAGCCCCCTGAAAACTGCACCGCCTGCCACCGCTAACCCCTGCGCCCCTCTTTAACTGCCCCACATGAAACGCATCTGGAACCACCCCGAAGAGCCGCAGACTGGCAAGCGCTACTGGCGCAGCAGTGCCGAGCTGGAGCGCCGCTCGGAGTTTCTGAACAAGCTCGGTGTCGAATTCCCCGCTGGTGACACCCTCAATGACGAAGAGCGCGAAACCTCGCGCCGTGATTTCCTCAAGCTGATGGGAGCCTCGACGGCCATGATGGGCCTCGCCTCCTGCCGCCGTCCGCTGACCAACATCCTCCCCTACACGGATCACGTGGAGTGGATGGTCCCCGGCAAGCCTCTGCTCTATGCCACGGTGAAACCCACCGCGACGGGTGCAACCCCGATCGTGGCCATCACGCATGAAGGCCGCCCGACCCATCTTCAGGGCAACCCCCTCCACCCTCTCGGTGGTGGCCTCGACAGCTACGCTCAAGCCTCCGTGCTGGATCTGTATGACCCTGAGCGCTCCAGCACCCCGCTGGCCGCTGGTAAAAAGACCACCTGGGATGCCGTCAATAGCTTCCTGACCCAGAGCGCCGAAGCCGCGAAGAAAGCGGGCGGTGCAGATTTGGCCATCCTCGTCGGCCGCACAACCTCCCCCACCACGCACCGTCTGTTGGGTGAAGTGAAGACCGCCTTCCCACAGGCCAGCCTCATCGGCTACGAAGCCCTGTCAACCGAAGGTCAGGACGTGGCTAACAAAGACATCCTCGGCGCAGGCGTCAAAACCTTCGTCCGTCTGAGCCAAGCTTTGCGCATCCTGTCTCTGGATTGCGACTTCCTCGGCATCGACCCTGTTGCGGGTGAATCCATCAAGCACTTCGCCAAGCAGCGCTCCAAGGACACTCCAGGCGGTGACATGAACCGTCTGTATCAGCTCGAGAACCGCTACACCGTCACCGGTGGTATGGCGGACCATCGCAAGCCTCTCGCCGCAAGCCTTATTCCAGTCGCAGCCGCTGTCATCGCCGCTGAACTCGGTGAAGCTTCCGCCAAAGCTCTGGCCGATACCGCACCTCAAGGTCTGAAAGAGTGGCTGGCCCCAGCCATCCGCGACCTTCAGGATAACAAGGGTAAATCCCTCGTCCTTGCTGGCTCCCGCTACGGTGCTGAAGTGCACGCTCTGGTGGCTGCCATCAACAACGCTCTGGGTGCCTACGGCTCCACCATCGCTCTACTCCAGTCCACGGGTGAGACCGAACTCGGCACGCTGGCTGATCTCAAGTCCGGCCTCGAGTCCGGCAAGATCAAGACCATCGTTTCCCTGAGCCCTTCCAGCCTGCTGTTTGATGCCCCCGGCGCTGCCGACCTAGCCGCCACGCTGAAGGACAAAGCCATCCAGCTCATCCACGTCGGCCATCTGGCTGATGTGACCGCTCGCAAGGCCGCTCTACATATTCCCGCCGCTCATTACCTCGAATCCTGGGGTGATGCCCGCGCTGCAGACGGCACCTACTCGGTGGTGCAGCCACTGATCCTGCCTCTCTACGACGGCTCTAGCGAAAATGAAGTGCTGCTCGCCCTCCTGGGGCGGAAGAAGCTGGGCCCTGTGGCTCCAGCGGCTGATCCTGCAGCACCTGCCCCCGAAGACGCCGCCTACCAGGCCGTGCGTGACACCTTCACCGCTGTGGCGGGTAGCCTCGACGAAGTGAAGTGGAATGCCACCCTACGTGACGGCTTCCTCAAAGGTTCCGCCTATGTGAAGTCCGCTGGCGTGATCAATACCGCCGCTGTGGCTGGCCTAGTCTCCAAAGCCGCTGTCCCCGCTGCTCCTTCAGCCGACTCTCTGGAAGTGGTCCTCACCCCGGACTCCGGTGTGTATGATGGCCGCTACATCAGCAATGCTTGGCTTCAAGAAGCTCCAGATCCCGTCACGAAGCTGACCTGGGACAACGCCGCTCTTATCGGTGCCGCCACGTTCCGCTCTCTGGGGCTGAAAGAAGGCCAGATGGTGAAAATCACCGTCAATGGCGCTGAACTGACCATCGCCGCCATCGAGGCTCCAGGCCACGTTTCCAACTCCATCTCCATCCCGGTCGGTTACGGTCAGGAAAACCTCGGTTTCGTTGCCTCTGGTAACGCGGAGAAAGCCAAGAAGAGCCATCGCGGTTTCAATGCTTATCCTCTGCGCAAGAGCCTGAGCGACTTCGTGCTGACCGGTGCCAAGATCGAGAAACTCGACGAAGTTTACGAGTTGGCCATCACGCAGGAGCACAACACCATGGAAGGCCGTGCGCTGTATCGCGAAGCCACCCTGGAAACCTTTGCCAAAAAGCCTGACTTTGCCCAAGTCACCGGCATGGATGGCCACATCCCTCAGAACATCTCCTTCTACAAAGGTCAGGTGGGCGAGAAAAGCGCCACCAACCCTGAAGGCTTCGACTACGAGAAGCAGCATCAGTGGGGCATGACCATCGACCTGAGCAAGTGCCTGGGTTGTAACGCCTGTAACATTGCCTGCACCTCCGAGAACAACATCCCGGTCGTCGGCAAAGATCAGGTCCGCAAAGGTCGTCTCATGCAGTGGATCCGTATGGACCGCTACTTTGCTTCCGCCACCTGGGGTGAGCAAAACGCTCCTTCGGATGACGTCATGATCGAGCCGACCGTCGAGCAGCTCGAAAATGCTGAGATGGTGCAGCAACCGGTAGCCTGCCAGCAGTGCGAATCGGCTCCATGTGAAACCGTCTGCCCGGTGAACGCCACGGTGCACACCACAGATGGTCTGAACGCCATGGCTTACAACCGCTGCATCGGCACCCGTTATTGCGCCAACAACTGCCCTTACACGGCCCGCCGCTTCAACTGGTTCGATTACAACAAGCGTCCGCTCGACGAACTCTACTGGGGCCCTCTCTCCACCAAGGAGAAGACCGGCGTCCGCGAGTCCCTTCAGCTTCAGAAGAACCCGAACGTCACCGTCCGTATGCGCGGTGTCATCGAGAAGTGCACCTACTGTGTACAGCGCCTCGAGTCGGCGAAGATCCTGCAGAAGCAGAAGCAGCGTGATTCGAAGAACTTCCGCATCCCGACCGACTCCGTCAAGACAGCCTGTCAGGCTGCCTGCTCGACCGATGCAATCGTCTTTGGCGATCTGGCTGATCCTAAGTCTGCCGTCGTGAAGTCCAAGGCCTCCCCGCGCAATTACGAGCTGCTGAAATACATCGGCACCCGTCCTCGCACGAGCTACCTGGCCCGTCTGCGCAACCCAAATCCCGCCATGCCTGGGGCCGAGAACATCGCCGCCTGGAGCGCCCACCAAATCTAAGCCGGAAACATGGAAGCCACTGCTACCACCCACTCTACGGAAGCCCATACAGGCTCCGCACGCATTCTGGACCGCGAGCCCCTGGTCCTGAACAACCGCTCCTACTCCTGGATCACGAACCGCGTCTGCGGCATCGTCGAGAACAAGCAGCCCCTCCTCTGGTGGATTCTGTTCGTTCCGTCCGTGCTTCTCACAGGTCTCACGGTCTTCTGCTTCGCCTACCTCATCTCCACCGGCGTCGGTGTCTGGGGTCAGAAGCAGCCCGTCGCCTGGGCCTGGGACATCACCAACTTCGTGTTCTGGATCGGTATCGGTCACGCCGGAACGCTCATCTCCGCCATCTTGTTCTTGACCCGTCAGAAGTGGCGCACGTCGGTGAACCGGGCTGCTGAGGCCATGACGATCTTCGCCGTGATGTGTGCCGGTCTTTTCCCGGCCTTCCACGTCGGTCGTGTGTGGATGGTGTGGTTCCTGGCTCCGATCCCGAACGCCAACGCCATCTGGCAGAACTTCAAGTCCCCTCTCCTCTGGGACGTGTTCGCGGTGTCCACCTACTTCACCGTTTCCGCCATCTTCTGGTTCCTCGGTTTGGTTCCTGACCTTGCCACCCTCCGCGACCGCTGCAAACCCGGTCTCCGTAAGGCGCTGTATGGGATCTTCTCTCTCGGCTGGCGCGGTGCCAACCGCCACTGGAGCCACTACGAGACGGCCTACATGCTCTTGGCGGCTCTCTCCACCCCGCTGGTGCTCTCCGTGCACTCCGTGGTGTCCTTCGACTTCGCCACCTCCGTCGTTCCTGGCTGGCACACCACCATCTTCCCTCCTTACTTCGTGGCAGGTGCTATCTTCGGTGGTTTCGCCATGGTGCTCACGCTCATGATCCCCGTTTCCAAGATCTACGGTCTGGGAGATCTGATCACGCCGAAGCACATCGACAACATGGCCAAGATCATTCTCCTCACGGGGACGATCGTCGGTTACGCCTACAGCATGGAGTTCTTCATCGCCTACTACAGCGCGAACAAGTTCGAACTTCAGACCTTCCAGCTACGCGGTCTGTATGGTCCTTCCACTTGGGCTTACTACTTCATGTTCGGGTTCAACGTGTTTGCCCCGCAGCTCTTCTGGTATCGCCCCTTCCGCCACAACCTGTGGGTCGTGATGATCGTCTGTATGTGCGTGAACGCCGGCATGTGGTTTGAGCGTTACGTGATTATCGCCACCACTCTGGAGCGTCACCTGACCCCGGGTTCCTGGCGCGTCTATGAGGCCACCTGGGTGGATAAATACACCTTCCTGGGCACCTTCGGCCTGTTCATGATGCTGTTCCTCCTGTTCCTGCGCTTCCTGCCTGTCATTGCCATCGGCGAAGTCAAAGGCGTGCTGCCTCAGTCTGATCCTCACAACGATGGTCATGGTGAGAAAGGCGTCCAGGAAGAAGACCTGATGAACTATCCTGACCGCCATGTGGCCAAGTCTGCCGCCTGATCCGGGTTTTAAATCTTCAATTTCAAATCCATCGTGAGCACCAAACTTAAACGCGTCCACGGCTTCCTCGCTGAGTTCGACAACGTTCAGGATCTTTACCATGCCGCTGAGCATGTCCGGGACGCTGGTTATCAGCGCTGGGATGTTCATTCTCCCTTCCCGATCCACGGCATGGACCATGCCATGGGTGTGAAACGCTCCAAGCTGCCTTGGTTCGTCTTCTTCGGCGGGATGACTGGCACCTGCGTGGCTTTCACCCTGCAGACCCTGACCCAGACCACCTTCTGGTCGGACATTGGCTTCGGCTTCCTCCAGAAGCTGGCTGAGACATATCCGACCGTGGTTCAGGCCAAGCCCACCCACATCTGGACGCTTCCAGCGTTCTTCCCTGTGATGTTCGAGCTGACCATTCTCTTCTCGGCTTTCACCGTGCTTTTCGGTCTGCTGTCCTTCATCGGCCTGCCACGCCTGAATCACCCTCTGTTCGTTTCCAAGCGCTTCGCCAAGTTCTCTGACGATACATTCTTCGTCTGCATCGAAGCTCGCGATCCCAAGTTCTCCCAAGAAGGCACCAAGACCTTCCTGGAAAAGCTCGGTGGCAAGAACATTGAGCTGATCGAAGACGAGATCTAATCGACTCGCGGATCCCCCACTTCAGTCTTTAAACAGCCCGCTCTTCAGCGGGCTGTTTTGTTTGATCCGCTGCTCAAGCCAAGCTTGAAGCGAGAAGTCATCCAATCATCCGAGCCACTCATCGGAGGTAGACTGCACTGAGACGGATCTGCGTGTTTCGCTTCCCTTCAAAGGTCACGCGCAAACACACTTGGTCAGGCAGCTTGCCCTTTGACTCGGGGGTTGACCAGAGCACCGGTGTTTGGAAACCACTTGTCTTCACAATCGCGGCATCAGCACCGGAGTATCCAGGCAGCCCCTTTTCCAGTGAGTCCAGAAGCTCGACTTTCAAACCGGCTTCATCGCCCAGTCCGTCCGCATTCACGTAAAACAGTCCCTCACGCCCTCGCATCGGGATCGCAGCCGTCACGAACTCGCTGGTGATCTCAGGCAATTGATAATCGCCAGTGCCCTTCCCCGCTTCTTCGACAATGAGATCGCCGAACCGATCACGCGGGAGCATGGCAATGCCAACGCCCCCTCGATCCGGCTCTTCCTCCCAATGTCGCGGGTCCCAAGCTCCATAATAGACCAAGGTTTGCTCTCCAATGTTTTCAAAGCCTTGTCCCTGGATGAGTCCCCCTTGATCCCACTCACCATCGTCACCTCGTTTGAGAAAGGTCCACTCATGCACAGGCTGGCGGAAACGAATTCCGTCATTGCTAAGCGCAAGACCGAGATCGATCGTGACATCCTTCCACTCCTTGGCTCCATGCCAGATACCAAAGATGCCGAGCAGCATGTTCCCCCGATTCCACACGCTGATCCCTTCATGGGTTTGCTCGCCTTCCCGACTCCGTCCTGCACCTAACAAGGTATGCTGTGCATCCCGAACCAGAGAAACACTACTCGTCTGTGACCACGTCTTAAAATCTGCGGACCGATACACACGTGCCACTCGTCCATGATAGGGCTGCGCGGCATTCATGGAGTTTTGACCTGAGGCATAAAACATCCCCTGCCACTTATACAAGCCCCCACTGGGCTCGAAGTGAATCGGGGGCAAGACCACATCCTTAATCTGGAGCTCTGCCTTCACCGTCTCCACCTCACGCTCCATGCGCCAATTCAGGCCATCCGCACTCACAAAAGGAGCCAGGGTGCCCAATCGACGCGTGTTGCGAAAATAGACATGACTCGAAATCTTGTAGCGTTTAGCAGGATCAGGATCTTCATCATCCCGCAGCACTTTCACATTCACAACTCCCAGCGGAGCAGGATCGGTCAGAATCAGGTTGTTGTGCTTATTACCTGCATACTCCACGAGGCCCAGATCCGGCTTCGTCCAATTCACACCATCGGAGCTTTCGGCATAAGCCGCACGCCAGCGTTCTGAGGCCACTTTGTTTTTCTTATCATCATCAAAGGCCACATACCACAGGCGGAACTTGTCCCCTTCCCGAAGGATCGATCCATAAAACTGCACGCCTTTGGCATCTGGTGAACCTGGAGCACCGCGTCTGAGCACCGGATTGGCCGGGTGCTTCTTGGGAGAGCGCATCTCCACGCGCAGATTCTGCACATGCGGGATGGAGACCTCATCGAAGGCGAACAAAGTGAGCGCTTGGGTCTCATCGAAGAGGGGCTCTTCAGCGTTGGCGGAAATCCCGCTGAAGCAGTCGGCCCCAAGCAGGAGCGAAAGGATAAAAGCGGACGGAATCTTCATGCATGAAGGCGCTGCAAGCAGCCTCCCAAAAGCGCGTCCCTAGATAAAGGATAATCGTGATCCTGCGCAAAATAACTCAATGGGTTGGCTGAACAAAACCATGCAGGACGACCACGGCACAGATCTCCAACGCCGTGACGGTCCGTGCAAAAGCTCCATCACTTGCTCAAGTCATAACAAATGATATCGCCATTATTATTCTTGCAGAGGAGATGACGATGACTGAGCACGGGCTGACACCACGCTTTCGCAGGCAGGGCTTGGACTCGGGAAAGAATCTCCAGATGATCTGCCCCGACTTTCGCGAGGATGAGCTCACCCAGATTGGTCAGGAAGATGGCATGACCGTCATCCGCCAGCACACCGTTGCCTCGCGGGATTTCGGTATTTTTCCAGAGCACTTCGCCTGTGGTGAGATCCATCAGACGCAGTTCATTGCTGCCGCGCAAGGAGTCATTGAAAGCGAGGAGGTGATTTCCCCAGGGCAGACCGCTATGAAAAAGCAGTCCAAGGCTGCGGTCTGACCAACGCTCCGTCAGCTTATCCTTCTCCCAGTCCAAGGCACGTGCGCCCATGCCACCGGTATGGCTGATGAAGAGGGTCTTGCCAGTGACGATGGGGGTCGCGCAATTGCAGAAATCACGCGTGGTGGTGGCATAATCCGCAAGCAAGCTTCCGTCCGAAGGATTACGCAGTTCCAGAGCCTCGCCTTTGAAGGTCACGAGGGCCGATTGCCCCTCATGCTGCATGATGAAAGGGGTGCTGTAGCCCGCCTCCCCTTTTCCCTTTTGCCAAATGACCTTCCCCGTATCCGCAGCCAGACATGCGGTGGAACCTGTGTTACCTCCTACATCGAGATAAAGCTTCCCATCAATTGCCGCAGGGCTACTGGCATAGCCATAAACAGGGCGTTTACCACCGAGATCACGGATGAGGCTTTTTTGCCAAACCAACTCGCCCGTCTGGACATTCAAACACACAAGATCCCCCTCTCGACTGAGAGCATAGAGACGATCCCCCGCCACCGTGGGCGTGGCAGCAGGACCGTAGGGCACAATTGCCATCTCATGACTCTTGGTCGGCACGGTCATTTCATGCTTCCAGAGCACCTGCCCCGTCTTCAGCGCCAGGCACCAAATCGTGTCATGATCCTGGCCATCATTGGAGGCGGTATAGACCTTCTCCCCCACCACGGCAAAGCTAGCGAGGCCTATGCCCAGATGATCGCGCCAAGCCACACGCGGCCCATCCGCTGGCCAAGCGGTGAGAAAACCCACCTCTGGGGTGGTGCTATTCCCACGAGGGCCTTGATAGCCAGGCCAATCACTCTCGGCCTCAGGCACATTGGCGGGCCAAGAGAGGGAGGGAGCCGAGGCCCCCTCATGAGGCTTTTTTGCAGGGGCAGGAGCCTCCGTCATCTCCAGGGGGGCTGAGTCTGCGGCAGGCAGAGCAATGATTTCCGGTGAGGGCTTCGGCCCCTTATGGCTAGCACCGCCCAAGGCAATGAGCTGACCTTTTCCACCCGGCACGAGACGATGGAAATAACGGGGGTGTTCCAATTTGGCGATCGGCACCCAGGCATCTCCGCGCAGCTCCAGCAAGACACCGCTCAGACCACTGGCAAAGAGACGCCCTTCATGTGCGATGGCACTGAAGCCAAATCCTCCTACACGTCCTCCAGGTAATGCCGGACCCGTGGTCCACTCACCAGTTTTGACATCCAGCACACTCACATCCGTGATGGGTTCATCATCACTGTTCATGCCCCCGATGGCATAGAGCTTATCCCCCATCACCTGCACCGCCAGAGCGCGGCGTTTGAAGGGCTGCTTGTGGGTCTGCCACTGGGCTTTGGGGTCTGTGAGATCCAGCGTCAGATAGGTGTCATGCCAATGAGGTTCCGCATGGGTCACCGTGCCACCGCCCAAAGACCAACCACCGATGACATATAAGGTGTCACCGATGAGGACGCTGTCATGACTGGAGCGACGTTCGGGAAACTTCGGAAGCTCTGACCAAGCTTTTTTCGACAGGTCAAAGACGGAGGTGGTTTCACTAGACCAAAGACTCTGCGACTCCTCCTTGCCATTCTGCGCTGCCATGCCGCCGATGCGCAGGATGCGATTATCCAATGCGATGAGAGAGGCACCCTGAGCTGGCTCGCTGGTGCCCAGTTTCTCCCAAGCCGTCATGCCTTCCTTCCAGAAGTAAAGATCCCCATTCACATCCTCACGATTGTATTTGTGTCGCGCACCTGCATGGCCCCCATAGATATAGACAAGGCCCTGCGGAGTCGCCGCTGCACCGAAGCTGGAGACGGGAGCCGGGAGATCAGGAGGTGGTGTGGCGGCACTCAGCCAAGCGGGAGCCGCCAGACAGAGGAGAGTGAAGAGGAGGTTTGGTTTCATAGGAATCGAATACGTAGGTTTACGGAACTCTTGTGCTGGCAAGATGGGTGATCCACTTGCTAGGGGAGACGCCCTTCTCTTCATGGAAGGCACGGCTGAAGTGAGAAAAGCTGCTGTAGCCGACCGCAAAGGCCGCCTCGGAGACATTGCAGCGACCACTGGCGATAAGCTCCGCTGCACGCTCCACGCGCGCGCGCCGGATCCATAGCATGAGCGGGATGCCTGCGATCTGAGCAAAGGTGCGGCTGAGGTATGGCGGGCTGCACCCTGCCGCACTCGCCAATGACTCGAGGTTATGATTTTCATCCAGGTGTAACAGCACTTCGTTTTTCACCCGCTCCACGCGTTCACGGGCAATTCGCTCAGCACGGGACATGAGTTCCGCAGACTCATCGACCTCAGGAGCGGCAAAAAGTTCGCGCAACAAAAAGTCTGTCATGCGTGCGGTATCCAGCATGCGCCGCGCCGCATCGCTCAGGCAGGACATCATGAGGCTACGGGACCAAACGAAATCTTCCGCCGTCAAGGAACGGCCCAGGAAGAAACCCGAGGGCAGGGCCGAGGACACCAGATGCCGGATCGTCTCAGGCACCTGCGGCATGATCTCTTCCAGACACTCATCCATCCACTCATCCGGGTAGATCAGACTCAGGCACTCATGCTTATCTCGGGTATGCGTGCGTGCGGCAGATGTGACACCACGGCACCAGATCAAGGTCTGAGGCCTAATCGTGACCTCCTGCCCCGAAGCGAGATGGAGCACTCCTTCGCCATGGAAATTCAGGCAACAACAGAGAGCATCAGAATGAATCGCCTCGCTCCATTGCCCAGTCCCCATACCCACCCGTTGACTGTGATTCCACAGCCAGGAGGGAGAGGTATGTAAGGCAAACGGAGGCATTTTATAAATGCGATGCATTCTCAATGTTTTCGAATCGCACTGCTCATTCATCCGCTCTAGCCCGTCGGCTTGCTCTCGTTTGCCATGGATTGACGCCGTCTTGCGAAAAAACAATTCACCGACAATTCCAAGCATGGTGAGCGAAGCATCGAAGCGGTGAGAGGAGCTAATGAGACCCAGGTTCAACACCCGGTTCCTGCTCATTACCCTCCCACATGATTAACAAATTATTCTCAAGAGTCGCGGCGTTAAGCCTCGGCTTAAGCAGTGCCTCCGCCTTGGCGGTTGACTACGTCCTCACGCAAGAATCCACGCACGTGGTGCCTGTCACCCGCGGCAGTGCAAACACGACCCACTTCGGCTGGGACAGCTTTGGAGCCATCTCCACCCCCATTGATGACACCACGCCCGACATCGGTGCAAACCCTCCCGAAGGCGTGCGCTTCCGCACGACGACTGAGGAAGATCACACCTCAAGCACCGGAAACTTCTACACCTCTGCAAACCCACCTTCTGAGGAAGTAACGGTGGTCACGGCAGGCACACCGGGTGTCACGGGCAAGACCACCATCGTGGTCCAGTTGGTCACACTCTATGGAGGTTTCCCCTCCCCTTATATCCTGGGTGACATTGGTGGTGTATCCCCCACCGTCATTCAAGGCACCAACAAAACGGGGCGCGGCCAACTTTGGGCGGTCTGGCAACTCGAGGGCAATGCCGAGAGCTACACCTTTACCATCACCGGGGCACCCGACACGTTAGCCTACAGCTTTGACAAGATCGAAGTAGATACCTTCTGGAGTGCAGAGGGGGAGACGATTGGCGACACCATGGTCCTCAACGAACCGACGCCTGTGGCCGCGATCCTTGAGCAAACGTCAGGCATTCTTGCGCCGAGCGGCCGTGGCACCAGTGGCACCACCTACTTTGGTTGGGATACCTTCGGGGTCACCGGACCTGCCACGGTGATCAATGATAACACGCCTGATATCGGCAGTGACTCCATGGGCTTGGCCCGCTTCCAAACGAAGAACGAAGAAATCCACCAGTTCAGCGGCGGCGGAAATCTCTACCTGCTTTCCTTTGATCCTAAAGTGGACCTGACGCTCGACGAACAAATCACCGTGCCGACAAATGGCGTGGTGGGTGAGGAGGGCTACACCACCATCATCCTGCAAATCGCCTCCGCCAGCAGCGGCATGGGCGGCTCAGACTTTGCCAATGAAATCTACATTGGCTCCATTAACGACATTGAGCCCACCATCGTTGTGCAAGGCCCCAGCGCCAGCACCGCTCAGCTCTGGGCCAAGTGGGAGATTCCCGGCAACCAAGCTACCTACTCCATTGACATCAAAGGCGTGCCTAACCAGCAGCATTACAGTTTCGACAAAGTGGTCGTGGACACCAAATACAGCCGCTACGGCTACGTGGGCGACACGATGCGCGCCAAGACGGTGGAGATCACCACGGAAGTCTTAGCGGATGCGGTGAAAGGCACATCTTATTCCGTGCAACTCGAAGCGACGGGAGGTAACACCCCGTACATCTGGAGCTTGGCGGAAGCATCCACCTTGCCCGAAGGCCTGAGCCTGAGTGCCGAAGGCGTAATCAGCGGCACCCCGAGCGAACTCGGGTCCCTCACCTTCACCGTTTCAGCCAAAGATGGTGAAGACTACGCAGCCGAAGCCACCTACGTGCTGGATGTCGTCTCAGGCCTTGCCATCGTGACCAGTGAGCTGCCAACGGCGGTCGTTGGCAAAGCTTACTCCGCCTCGCTTGAGGCTGAAGCTGGCCAACCGGACTACACCTGGACACTGACCGCGGGGACCTTACCCGCAGGTCTCCAATTGAATGCGGAAGAAGGCACCCTCTCCGGTGTGCCGACAGAAGCTGGCGAAGTGGAGCTCACCTTCACCGTCACCGATGCAGAAGAATCTTCTGTGAGCAAGGAACTGAACCTGATCGTGTCGGCTTCTCTGCCAGCACCTGTAGTGAATGCCATTTCGTTTACTCCCACCACTCCAGGGACCGACTTTGCATACACTGTCACAGCGACCAATTACCCCGACAAGTTTGCGATCACGGGCCTCCCGAAAGGATTGAAGTATGTGGCCACCACAGGTGTGATCTCCGGTAAGACCACCGTGGCCGGTGTGTATCTCGTTCAGGTTCGCGCCAGCAACCGTGCGGGCACCAGTGCCCAGGTCACGGCTCCATTGATTGTCAAAGCCCTGGCCCCAAGCATCGTCGGAAGCTTCTCCGGTCTGATTGAACGAGACACAGACGCGAATGCCAACCTCGGCAGCACCTTTACCCTCACCACTACCAGCACCGGGGCCTACACACTGGCCGTGAAGTCCGCCGCTGCGAGCAAGTCGGTGAAAGGTTTCCTGAACGGAAATGCCCCGCACATTTCCGTGAATGTGAATGGCAGCCCACTCCGCCTAACATTGGATGATGAAACACAACTCGTCTCCGGCACTCACGGCTCCGCCTCTATCCAAGGCTGGCGCACCGTCTGGGATAAGAAGTTCAATCCCGCCAGCACGCGCGAAGGTTACTACAGCGTCGCCATTGATCTGGCGGATGAAGATGACCTGGAGGATGACACCATCCCTCACGGTTTCGGTTATGCCACTGTCACCGTCGCCTCTGCAGGCACTCTGAAAATCGTGGGTAAGACCGCTGATGGCCAGACCATCACCTCCGCCTCGGCCATGGGGCCTCAAGGAGAAGTGGCTGTTTACACCGGCCTCTATGCCAAGAAAGGCAGCATCCTCGGTCTATGGGAGATTGCTGAAGACGCCGAAGGTCTTTTCCTCGGTAACGACGTCACTGGTGAGTTGACCTGGTCCAAACCAGAAACCAAAGGTCGCACTTATCCAGCGGCCTTTGAGGATGTGGAATTGTCCGTCGAAGGCGGTTACCTCGGCTTCTCAGCCAAAGGTCCTGTCGCACTCGGGCTGCCAGATACGGGTGCTATCGACCTCCGCTTTGCGGGAGGCGGTGTGGAAGCATCCGAGATCAATCCTGATGTGGAAGGCGCTAGCTGGACCGATAAGTATACCGTTAACTTCAACGGCACCGATAACCCTGGTGCTGTGACCCTCAAGGTGAACAAAGCCAACGGTGTCATCACGGGCAGCTTTGGCTTGGTGGAAAGCACCCCGGTTCTGGTCCGCAAAGGCGTGAAGATCCAGGGCCAGATCGTCCGACTGAGCGATGGCGAAGTCAAAGCCGTCGGCTGGTTCCTGCTCCCCCAGATCCCTGGTGAGAACGAAACCGCCAAGACCTCCCCGATCCTGTCTGGAGCCTTCAGCCTCGAACAAACAGTCGCTCCCTAATTCCGCCTATCTCTGAGGACATCTCAAATGCGTCGTATCCTATCCCCCCGTCTTTCTTCCAAAGCTGCGCTGTCATGGTGCGCCGCGTTTGGGTTGTCCTTCCTCTCCATTCTGGGCGTGAGTCACGCTCAGGATGGCACCTTCATCATCCCGTCCATCCGCGCCGAGGGTGGCACGGACTTTGCCTATTGGGACCTATTCAAGGCCCCTCCAACCATCAACTACAACTATCAAAACCCGCCCGGGCTTCTCCCTCCAGACGAGGGTAACGGTCCGGGCACCGATGGAGCGGGTAATCCCAGCACGGTCTTTGTGGATCACGATGACAATCCCGCGACGCCGGACATCTCTCGCACGGTCTTGATTCAAAACGGCGCGACCGATGCCTTCATCACGTCCTCGGGAGCCATCTACAGCTTCTCAGACATTGTGAGATTCGAAGTGCCCTATCAACCTCCCGCAGACAGCAGCGATGAGGTCACCAATGTCATTTTCCAAACTCAAACCGGTGGCTCACGACTGAATGTGAACAGCGTGCAGCTCGTCTATGTTCAGGGAGGTCAATCCCATACCCTCACCCCGTCCTTCCGCGGTATGGATGATCCGCAAACAGGGGCCTTCAATGAACGCATTGTCTGTGCGTTTCAGTGGGATCTCACCGGTCTCAACATCCGCGATTTCAAAGTCGTCTTTGCCGCACCCGCCGCCTCCATGCCTTTGTGGAAGGCTCAGCTCGATGTCGTCATTGGAGCGTCCTTTCATCAGGAGTTGGGTTACCTCCTCGCCACACGCTCACGCCCCTTCACTCGTTATAGCCGGCCAGGCACCGTGGATAAAAATCTGCCCCTGACTTCGGATGGACGTTATTTCCTGGAAGGCGAAGAACTCACCCTCCTCGGTGACCCTGAATCAGGCTGGCGCACCACAGGCTGGGTTTACGATGGCACCGTCACCCGAGGCAGCTCTCTACCGGTGACCTTTCCCGCCAATGATATCACCGTCACAGCTCTGTTTGCCCCCACCACCTATGCGCTCTGGCGCACGCTGATGTTCAACCATCGCAACACGGTGCTTGGCGCAGAGGACGATTATCTGAACGAAAGTATCTCAGCCTCTGGCATTGATGCTGATGAAGATGGCCTGAACAATGCCGGAGAATATGTCTTCGCCGGAGACCCATATGAGGCCGATCCCGAACGCACCAAGCCTCAAATGCTCATCGTTGGTGTGGATGGCATCGATTACCTAGCCCTGCGCTACCGCACCAATGGGTTAACTCCTGGCGACGGCGACGTGGTGCAAACCGTTCGCGTCTCTGACAACGGCGGTCCTTGGAAAGACAACTCAACCGAACCCACCACCCTGACCGTCGTCCGTGATCTGCAAAGTGACGGCTCAGAGCTAGTCACCGAACGCACGATTGCACCGCTCAGCAGCTTCACGGCAGCCTCCATGGACGTGGCCTGGAGTGTTGGCGGCATGGCTGGTGCACCGCAAGCCCCGGCTCCTCTGGAGATCCTCAGCACCTCTCCTCTAGCCATGGCCCGTGTGGGCACCTCTTACTCACGCAGTATCGCAGCCTCAGGAGGGGTGGAGCCCTTCGCTTGGGAAGTCACCACAGGCCAAACGCCCCCAGGACTAACGTTAAGTGCCGGAGGTATCCTGAGCGGCATACCGACAGCCACCGGTGAATACACCTTCACAGCTGAAGTCAGCGATGCCGCCTCTCACCGAGAAGAGGCCGAGTTCACCATCACCGTGCTCCCTTATGAAATCACCAATAGCGCGAGCCTAGCCGCTCATCAGACCGGTGAATCGACCATCATCTTCCTCAACGTCTCTGGAGGCACTGGTCCCTATACCTGGAGCCAGCCAAGCGGTGATCTACCCGCAGGCATGCAGGTGAGCCCAGACGGACAGCTCTTCGGCACCCCCACGGAAGGAGGCCACTTTGAGTTCACCATCCAGGTTGAAGACAGCCATCACCTCACGACAAACAAGACCTTCACCTGGGATCTGATTGATCTCCAGATCACCCCAGATCCCCTCCCCCTCGCGGTTTCCGGAACGGCCTATGAAACCACGCTCTCAGCGTCAGGCGGCGGCTCTCCCTACACCTGGACTCTTGCTAGCGGCAGCTTGCCAGCAGGGCTTCAGCTCAGCCCGGGGGGCGTAATCAGTGGCACCCCTACCACAGTCGGCATCGCCAACTTCACCGTGCAGGTTGTAGAGAGCAGTCACGACTTCGCCTCAACCCAAAGCCTCAGTCTGCAAGTAGCCGCCACCAAGCCCGTCCCTGTGCTTAATCCGGTCAGCTTCCCTGTGGCTTATCCTGGTGCTGACTTTGCCTATACCGTGACGGCTTCAGGTTATCCCGAACAGTTCATCATCACAGGGCTGCCGAAAGGTTTGAAATACACTTCCAGCACCGGAGCCATCTTTGGCCGCACCAGCTCTCCGAGCGTCTCCGTTGTGCAAATCCGCGCGGTCAACTCGGGTGGGACCAGTGCAACCCTCAGCGTGCCGCTGATTGTGAAACCCCTGCCGAGCGGCCTCGTTGGGAACTTCACCGGGCTCGCCTCGCGCGGGACAGCCAATGAGGGCTTAGGCAGTCAGATTGGCCTCGTCACCACCACCACCGGAGCCTTCACGGTGAAGGTCAAATCAGGTAAAACCACAAAGTCCGCCAAAGGCTTCCTGGCAGCCACCTCACCCCAAGTGCAGGTGATGGTGAATGGCAGCGAATTGAGCCTCGCCCTGAATGCCGAGACGAATTTGATCAGCGGCACTTATGGTTCGGCTGAAGTAGACGGTTGGCGATTCATCTGGGATAAGAAATTCAATCCTGCCAGCACTCGAGAGGGCTACTACAGCGTGGCCCTGGATCTGGCAGATGAAGACGACCTCGCAGATGATTCCATTCCTCATGGTGTTGGTTTCGCCACCTTCAGCATCCTGCCTGCGGGCACACTCAAAGTGGTGGGCAAAACAGCCGATGGTCAGGCCCTCACCGCCTCCACAACACTGGGTCCAGATGGAGAGCTGGCTGTTTACGCCGCTCTGTATGGTGGCAAAGGCAGTCTGTTCGGCCGCTGGCAGGTGGCCGCCAGCGCCGACGGTCTCTTCATTGACAACCACGTCACGGGTGCGGCCACTTGGCAGAAACCCCTCACCAAAGGCCGCACTTATCCCGACGCATTTGACCCCATCGACCTAACCATCGAAGGTGGTTATCTGGCACCAACGGCGAAAGGTCCCATCGTGCTCGGGTTGCCTGAAGCTGGATCAGTCGATGTCCTCTTTGAAAGCGCGGGCATTGAAGCCTCCAACACGGCCGCGAGCATCACCGATGCGGTTTGGACAGAGAACGACACGGTGGACTTCAGCAGTGCTTCAAATCCAGCGAAGATCGCGATGAAGGTGAACAAAGCCAATGGCTCGATCACTGGCAGCTTCAGCCTCACTGAAACAAGCCCACCCCTCATTCGCAAAGGCGTGAAATTCTCCGGTCAGATCGTCCGCCTCAGTAAGGGCG
Source organism: Prosthecobacter debontii (assembly GCF_900167535.1). Taxonomy (NCBI): domain Bacteria; kingdom Pseudomonadati; phylum Verrucomicrobiota; class Verrucomicrobiia; order Verrucomicrobiales; family Verrucomicrobiaceae; genus Prosthecobacter; species Prosthecobacter debontii. The sequence continues at coordinate 84,918 of NZ_FUYE01000009.1, read as the reverse complement.
AAGTCAAAGCCGCTGGCTGGTTCCTACTGCCTCAAATCCCTGGGGGCAATGAAACCGCCAAAACCACTCCCATCTACTCTGGAGCCTTCCTGCTCAAACAACCTGAAGCCCGCTGAGCCAGCCCTATCACCTGCGTATGATTCCTTTTTCACAGGTTAGCTCTCCACCGCCGGATTCACCTCGGCAGGGCTTGGCCTTGATCATCACCCTCAGCATGCTTGCGCTGATGATGGTGGTGATGGCGGCCTTCCTGACCCTTTCTGGAGAAGCTCGAAAGGAATCCTCCCTTGTGGTGGACCAACAGCGGGCGCGACTTCATGCCATGACGGCGGTGAATGTGGCTCTGGCCCAACTGCGACAGGCAACCGAGCAGACCTTTCCCTCCCAAACACCGAAGCCGTGGACCAGCCAACCCGGTGCCATCCGTGTGCACAACATGGATGGCACTCTCAACACGTTGTATAAGCTCTACAGCTCCAACAGCATGACAGCCACCGCCTTGACTCAAGTGGCCGCCGATCTCCCAGACGATTGGAAAACGAAGCCCGATGACTTCATTGATCTCAATGAGCCGGTGCGCGCACCCGATGGCAGCCTGAGCTTCCCCATCGTGGACCCACGGGCCTGGTCTAACGATCCTAAATCGTCCGTGGAGGGCTTTCGTTACCTCGAAGAGAAAGGTGCCCTCGGGCCAAGCAAACGAAACGCCGATCAGCAACGTTTGCCGATGCCTGTGCGTTGGCTCTACGTGCTGCAGGACGGCACGCTCGGCACGCTGGATACTACCGGCCGATTTACCGCTCCTGGCAATAAGAAAGCAACCCGCAGCAACCCCATCGTCGGACGCGTCGCCTTCTGGGTGGATGATGAAACCAGCAAGGTGAACATCAACACGGCCGCAGAAGGATCCTTCTGGGACACACCACGTGCGGACACCTCCCAGGAACGCGCCTTAGCGCAGACGCTCCCTTCCCGCCTGGAATACATGCGCCAGCCAGGCCACCCAGCGGGCGTTTGCCTCAGCAGCGTGTTGCTTCCGCATCGCAGGCAATCTCCCATGCAGTTCCCGGTGCCGAATAGCTCCAGCATGGAAGAGATGAATCTGCGAGATGCCCGCAATCTCTGGCGGCTGGGTCGTCTCACCATTGCGGAGCGTGATACCTCCACCTCCGTCGGCGGCACGACGGCCACAGACTGGCCTGCACTTTGGGGTCAAGCCCCCACGGAATCCGTGCGCCAAAGCCGCTACAGCAGCGTCGATGAATTGCTCTTCGACCATGTGGATGCCAATCGCTTCCCCGGCCTCTGGGAAGGAAACTCCGATGAAGACGCCTCTACTCAGCGAAGGCTGAGTCCCTTCTTCAAGGATCATCCTGAATCCATTAGCCTGCTGAAGAAGAGCCCCTTTTTCCTCACTGCTCGCAGTGCGGGGCCAGAAACCACCCTGTTCGGCACCCCCCGCATATCCATGTGGCCGATGCATGCGCAGACCCTAACCAATGGCAATGCTCTGGGCAGTCCAGACACCAGCCGTGACACCGTCTTCAACCACAAGATGGCCCTCAGCACTTACATCAAAAACCGTCCCTATTTCGTCCAACGCTCTGAGCCCGGCAATGGCATCATGGACTTCCGCGGTCACATGGGTGGTGCCAATCGCGTATTGCTCGAGCACCTGCGCTCCCTCACCAGTCGCGCTGTGCCGGGGTTTGAGCGACCTAGCCAAGGTTACTCCACCTTCCTGGCGAAATACGGAGATGATCGTGATGCTATCCTGATTGAGATGATGGACTATGTGCGCTCGGCTAATTTTGCGGAGCATCAACTCGCCGATATCATGCAGTTTTCCGTGCTCTGTCCAGGGGTGGAGCATGAAGGCTTTGGGCAAGTTTCGCCGATGATTCTCTCACCTTCCATCACCCCGGCGGCGAGCACCAATTACCCGCAGGGCTTTGGCCGCAGTCTCACCATCAGTGAAGTGGCTCTCATCATCACCTGCCGAGCCGAGGTGGATGCCGACGGCAAGATCCAGGGGGAACCTAGCCCGCAAGGTCGTGCCATTCTGGAAGATGAGAAAAACCCAGCCAAGCCTGGAGATCGTGAACTGGATGTGGGTTTCCTCGTGGAGGCCTTCCTGCCTGGCCAAGGTTGGACGGACTATCGCCCCTTTGCCAACCTCGCACTCGCGGGTGGAGCCCCAGGAACTCTAGAGGTGGATCACCGCAAAGCCCCGCTGCCGACCTACTACATCAACGGCATTCCTCTTGAGCCTAAAAGCACCCATACTGAAGCCGAATCCACGGCTTTACCTCCCAGCTCTTGGTCTGGTGCGGGTGGTAGCTTGGGTGTGCGCGGACTCTCCTCCGGCATGCTACAGTTCAAGCCCATCGTCGTGCGGGTGGAGGAATCATCCGAACCGCCAGTGCTCACCCTTGAGGCCCCGCCCGATGAAACCAATCAGCTCAAGATTGCCCTCTACGACGCACCAGCCAGCACCAGTGCCACCGATCTCCTACAGGTGGTGCCCCTGGCCCTCCCAGACATTCCTGCGTCCTTTCATCTCCGGCTGCCTCGCCTTGCCCGAGATGTTCCCCAGCCAGACCTCGCCACTCGTATGGAAACCGCAGCGAAGACAGGCACGTCCTTCATCTCCGCCGAAGATGTGATCCAATCTCTCACCCCCATGCATGGGGACTATCGCCTCACCGCAGCCCAACGCTGGGCGGAAAGCCGATCTGCTCTTGGTAATACGCCTGTCTTTGCACCACATCCTCATTGGGGTCGGCTTCCGCAAGTGCATAGCCTTCGAGATCAGATCTTGGTGGTGGACCCCACCCAGCGTTCGGGTTACCTCCCCGATCTGAGCTTTGCTTCCGCCTACACCTCCGACATGCCACCTCTCTTGGCAGACCGAGATCTCCAAGTTCAGCCTTTGAACACCGGAGAATGGATCAGCCATACCTTCGAGGATGTCGTCAATGGTCAAAGGTTGGATGCAGGTCGCCGAGGAGATGCCACCCCCAACATCACGGGCGACTTTGATAACGGCATCGCCAATGCTCCCGACGGCCCTTACATCAATCGCCCCGACGATGGTCACTGGGCGGCGGCTCGCACCGGGCAGCTCCCTTACTTTACCAATGTCTCCCAGACAGGCACCACCGTGCCTCCCGTCTCTCTGGCGGCCTTCAGCCCTCAGAGACTTCTGCCTTCTCCAGTCATGTTTGGCAGTTTACCCTCCGGGACTCGTGCCCAGGTGCCCTGGCAGACGCTCCTTTTCAGACCTCAAGCCACCCATTTCGGAGCGCAAACACCTCCCGATCATCTTTTGTTAGACCTCTTCTGGTCTCCCGTGCTGGAACCGGAACCTCTGAGCACCCACCTGGAAACTGAGGGAAAGATCAACCTCAACCATCAGATCCTCCCGTTCCGCCACATCACCCGCGCCACCGCTCTGCATGCCGCGCTGAAGGCTGAAACACTCATGGCTATCCCAGACACGGCAGCGTCGAGCTACAAGGATGGCAGCAGCCCTGATGACCGCTTTCGCGCACATCTAAACGCCGAACAAACCGTAGATCTCTGGGATCAGGAAGTCTTTGCCCCTGGAAATGTCTTTCTCACCCCAGGTCAAATCTGTGAGCACTATCTCGTGCCGGAAGGCCTGACATCCAGTTCGGGAAAAGTCACCCGTGGCGAGATGGAAGCCTTCTGGGCCAGACACCGGATCACGGGAGACAACAGCAAGGAGCGCCCTTACGCCCACCTGTATTCTCGTCTGACCACACGCTCCAACACCTACCGCGTGCACTTCATCGCCCAGAGCTTGGTCAAGAAACGCAGTTCGTCTCCTCAGACCTTCAAGGGCACGCAGGATCGCATCACCTCCACTTACTCCGGCAGCGTCGTGATCAGCCGCCAACTCGATCTGGAAAACCCCGATCTCCCTGATTACCAAACGAGCGGCACTCATGCTCCTTTGGACCACTTTTATCGCTGGAACATCGGCCCACCGCAGTAGCGCTTGAGTTACATCTCTTTTCCATCACTTCCGTGCTGCAAAACGGGTGCAAATGCCCCCGCCCTTCACGACAGCTGGAATTTGTTCCGCGTGACGGCCGCTGGCAATGATGCAATCCACCCCTCCATTGACGGCGTCTTGCACCGCACGAAGTTTCGAAATCATGCCGCCAGTGCCCAATTTCGTTTTTTCTTCCTGGGCATGATGAATGACTAGATCCACATCATCCACATGAGAAATGGGGCCATCTTCAGGGCGATTGATGTCTTTCAGCAAGCCTGGCGCGCTGGTTAGCAGCATCAGCAAATCTGCCCCCCAGAGGCGAGCAACTCGAGAAGACAGCTTGTCATTGTCTCCAAAGCGAAGTTCTTCAATGGCCACGCTGTCGTTTTCATTGATCACAGGCACGATTTGAGGGAATTCAAGCAAGCGCTCAAGGGTAGTTTTAACCCGGCGTGCACGATCATAATTCTCCAGATCTTCATGGGTGACCAACAGTTGAGCGACATGCAGACCATGGTCCCTCAACAAATTCTCATAAGCGTGCATGAGATGAGGCTGCCCGACTGCTGCCAAGGCCTGCAACGTCGTCATATCCGTCGGCCGCTCGTTCAATTCGATGGGTTTTAGACCCGAAGCCACGGCACCGCTACTAACCACCACCACACTGTGACCATCCGCTTTTAAGAGGGCCACGGCTTCCATCAACTTGCGCAACTGCACAGGATCCGGTTCTGGCGCATGCACTTTCGTGAGAATGCCGGTGCCGAACTTCAGGACAATACGCTTAGGTGCTGAGAAAGACATGGTGGAAAAGGGCGCGCATTATGACGCACTCCTTTCCACAGGCAACGTGATGTTTGTCATGAAAGTTAACTCTCGAGAGTATCCATGACTCTTTGTCGGCCATCCAAGACGGCTTACATTCCCTTCGTAACAACTAAGTAATCCCTGATTATACCATCCGACTCCTTTTCAAAATGGTCTGGATCTGAGCGCGGTGGAGACGGAGATGAAAGGGAGCCATGGCATACCAGCCATAAGCATCCAGAGGCCCAAACCACGGATGCGCAAATTTCAGCTCCGTCTTCAGGCTCTTTATCTGCTGTGCCGTGGAGATCAACGCGTCGCAGGAGGCTTCATAAACCGGAATGACTGAGGACGTGATTCCGACAGGAGGTTTCACCGCAGCCGTGCTGGCCTTTCCTTCCAGACTCACGCCTCGGCTAAGAGCCAACATCACCTTGCGCAGAGATTCATGGATCAGACGTAGGTGCTCCAACGTCATCCAGACAGACCAGTGGCGGCTACTGTCCTCCAAACCACGCGGGCGTGGGATGAGCACCTGCCTGTCGCCCAAGGCCTCGTCACACACGGAGATGAGCTCCCTAACCCGCTGCCGTTCTTCTTCAAACCGTGTCGTGAAGGCAGAAACGCTGCCACCCCAGACATAGCCACGGAAGAACCATCTCACGAGCATAAGCTCTAGAGCAGGTAGCCCAGCACCTGGAGGCTCGAGCAAGGGAGTATCTGTGGTATCCATCCCATCCATCGTGCTATTTTACTTTCATTATGCAAGCAAAATAGTTGTGGATTGCAAGTGATATACCCTCACCTTGACCATCATGCCTTCCCGCTCAAGCGCCGCCTCCTCATCGGCTTCCAGCCCACGTCGTTCCCCCTGCCCGGTGGCATGCTCGCTGGATATCTTTGGTGATCGTTGGTCACTCCTGATCATCCGAGATCTTCTGTTAGGCCGATCACGTTTCAAAGACTTCACCGCCTCCCCGGAAGGCATTCCCACCAACATCCTGAGTGATCGTCTGGAGAAGCTCCAAGCCCATGGCATCCTCACCCACGTGCCCGTGCCTGAGGGCGGCAAGCGCCTAGCCTATGCACTCACCGACAAAGGCCAGGCCCTCCGCCCCATTCTCCGCGCCATGAGGGAGTGGGGCTTACAGTGGGAGCCTGGCACTGAGGCCAAGATGGTGCCTCAGCACTAAGCTCCTCTGCTGACATGGCTACTTCTGGGCAGATTTCACGGCGTCAAGGGACGGACAAGGATGGACTTCACAGAGACTTTGGATTTGTGGCAAAACACTCCCACGGGATTGTTGATCTTGGAGTAATCTCCCTCATGCTGATAGCGGAGTTGATCATCGACATAGATGGTCTGCTGATGCGGCAGCACCACCCAACGCACGGTCACATAGCGATTGGTCGGAATGCTGCCAGCACCGAACTTGTGTTTGCCTGCCGCTGGGCCACCATCCACACGGAGTTGGCTGGCATTTCCCTCCCAGTTGAAGATGAGCTGATCAGCCGCATAGCTGAGGCGGAGATTGGTTGAATTCGTCTTGGCCACGACAGTGATCTCCACGGGCGGTTTGAAAAAAGCCTCGGTGCGGATGCTTTCTTTGTCTTTGATCACTACGGGAGTGCCACTGCGCTTTTCTTGCAGTTCATTGATATATTCCTTCGCCTCCTCAGCTGGGAGTGCGGAAATGCTAAAGACCGTCAGCAGGAAAATCAGGGATCGTTTCATAAAGCAGGGAATGCGGGTGCATGGCGACAGCACGGCTCTTATGCAAACGCCGGGCGCCTAGTCTAGCTTGCTGGACGAATTAGGTTTTTAACCATTATATCGAAGCTTTATTACAACCCGAGAATTGTCTTTAGATTTTCCCAACAGAGTCAGTCGGTAGCCTCGGTCTTTTTAAACAAGGGTAGGGTCACCGTCACGGCGGTGCCCTCCTGCTCCTCGCTTTCGATGTGGATGCTCCCGCCATGCAGTTCCACGCAGCGTTTGCAGATGACGAGGCCCAGGCCGGTGCCGTTGCGCTGACCCACATTGCCGGCGCGGTGAAAGGCCTCGAACAAATGCGCGCGGTCCTTTTCCGGAATGCCGATGCCCCGGTCGCGGATGACGCAGACCACATCGTCTCCCTGCGGCGTCAGGATGAAGTCAATGGGGCTGCCTTCGGGGGAATACTTGACGGCATTGCTGATGAGGTTGGAAAAGATATGCCGCAGGAGGGCGGGATCGGCCATGGCCTGGTGGGTTGGCGGGTTGGTGATTTCGAGACGGATGGGACAGCGCTGCCGGGTGGCGGAGAGCCCTTCGTCCACCAGCACGGCAGCAAAGGCGGCCAGATCGATGGGCACGGGGGAGCAGACCATGCGGCCACCTTCCACCTTGCCCAGCAGGAGCACCTCCTCGATCATGCCGGACATGATATTCGTGCTTTGGATGATGTTGTCCATCTGGGTCCGGCGGGCATCCTCCCCCAGCCGGGCCATGTGATTGCGCAGCAGCTCCGTGGAGCTGAGGATGACGGCCAGGGGAGTGCGGAATTCATGGCTGACCAGGCTGACGAAGCTGCTCTTCAGATCGTTGATCTCTTTTTCCTTTTCCAGGTTGGCGATGAGTTCGGTTTCACTAGCCTTCAACCGCTCGTTGGTCTCCACCAAGGCATGGGTCTGGGCCTTCACTTGGCGGCGCAGGGCGATGATCCAGAGGGTGATGCCGCCGAGCAGGATGAAAGCGAGCGTGCCCCACTGCCAGCGGCGCTGCAACTGCAAGGTGGGACCGGGACCAAAGACGCGGATATCCTCCGGCGTGCGCATCCACAGGTAGGACTCATTGACATTCTGGCGGGTGAGGAAGCCGGTGACCTCCACCATGTAACCATCCAGGATGTGATCGCGCGAAAGGCTGGCCGATGAACCGACCATTGCGGTGACGCGATGGGTCTCGCCCAAAAAAAGGCGCATGATGAAATGGCCGGGCGAGAGTCGGCTCTGCGCCACATAGCGCAAAGGGATGGTGATCCGCACCAGGTCGCATTTGTGGGGGAAGCTGGGCAACTGCGCCTCGGTCAGCTCGATGGGGACGGGCAGCGGGCGGTCGCGGGCGGTGACGCGGAAGATGACGTCATGCAACTGGAGCAGCTCGCGCGAGTTCACGAGGATGCCGGAAAGCTCCACCTCATCTCCGGGGCGCAGGCGCTGCGGGGTGAGCCCGGCAGGCCAGGTGGAGCTGCGGCGTGGGGTGAGGATGAAATTGCTGCCGCCGCCATAGCCCATGAAGATGCCATCCCGCCGCTGAAACATAACGACGCACTTCACCAAATAGCGTTGCGTGCGGTCCGGGGATTTTTGGGTCAGCTCCTGCGCGGTGACATGTGGCGGCAGGTCAAAGACCTCGGCCAGGGTGGGCTGCTGGGCCTGCACGGCTGTAGCAGCGAGTAGGAATGCAAAGAGGACGGCCGCTTTCATCCGGGGCTGGTCTTGCTGAGACGCTCAATGGCGATCAAGCTGGCGGCACCGCGCCCTTCGATGCCGAGCTTGGGATAGATGTGCTCCAGGTGCTTGCGCACGGTGGCCTCGCTGGTGCCCAGGATGCTGGCCGTTTCCGCGTTGCCTTTGCCTTGCGCCACCCAGAGCAGCACCTCGGCCTCGCGCGGCGTGAGGCCCAGGGACTCCAGCGGCGCAGCGCTGCGGAAGTCGGGCCGGGCCGAGACGGTGGCCTGGTGGCTGATGTCGCGATTCCGCCGCAGCCGCACGTGGATGGCGGAGAGCAGGTCGGCCTCGGAGCAGGGTTTGGTGAGGTAATCATCGGCCCCCAGGTTCATGCCCGTGCGCTGCTCCTGCTTCTCGCCCTTGGCGGTGAGAAAGATGAAGGGCAGGGCACGCATCGAGTCCTCCTTGCGCAGGAGATGCAGCACGCCGTAACCGTCCAGGTCGGGCATCATGACATCGCACAGGATGAGGTCCGGGCGGCAGGTGCGGGCCTTGGCCACGCCTTCCAGGCCGTTTTCCGCCACGGCCACTTCAAAGCCGTTCAGTTCCAGGATCAGGGCCACGTTCTGGCGCATCTGCGGCTGGTCTTCGATGAGGAGGATCTTCGGCATGGGCTGAATAAGGCCGGACATTATCACAGGGCCTGCGCGCCGCCTATTCGCCATTCCGCGAATGCTTTTTCGCTGGCTGGCGAATACCCCGGTGGAGACATCGCGTGCAGCATGGGCGCAGCGCCGGGGCATTCCCGGTCCCCCTCCACTATGAAACATCCCCCACTCCGCGCCTTGGCGCTGCTGGCTTTGCTGGCCCCTTTGGCTGCCCATGCGGCGGCTCCGGTGAATGACAAATTTGATAAAGCCCGGGTGCTGACCACCACCTCACCCGTGTTTCTCAATCAGACCGGCGTCGGGTCCACCCCGGATGCGCTGGACCCTTTCATCGGCGGCAGCAAACTGGCCCGCAGCGTGTGGTATCGCTATGACGCCGTTTTTACGACCGACTTCAACCGCATCATCATCGATGACAAGCCGGGCGTGCGTGCCGCCGTCTTTGAAATGACCGATGCGGATGGCAACGCGGGCACGCTGAAGTTCCTGGCCGAGACGAACAACGTGCTGCCGAATGACATTGAGACGCTGGTCTTTTCCACCGTGGCCGGACGGCGCTACTGCGTCTGTGTGGAGGCCAACGGGCTGTTTGACATCACCCTGCAGTCCACGCCGCGGCCTAACGACTACTTTGGAGATGCGATCGGGCTCCCCGGCGATCAAGGCACCGTGACAGGCAACAATGACGGGGCCACCAACGTCAACGACAGCCCGGCGACGCTGGCGGATGATACGCCGGGCAGCGGGGTGTGGTATGTCTGGACGCCCGGCTTCAACGGCCAGGCGGTGGTGGACACCAATTTCAGCGAGCGCACGCCTAACAACTCATTGGATACCGTGGTGGCAGTCTTCACCGGGAATACGTTGCAGACCCTGGTGCCCGTGGCCTCCGATGACGATGACGGCTATCAAAACAACAGCCGGGTGGTCTTCAACGCCAACGCAGGCACGCCCTACCGCATCTGGGTCGGCGGCTTTGGCGGCCAAGCGGGGACCTTCTTTCTCAGCTACTATCCGGAGGGGAATCCTGGGGTCTTTGAGATCGCCAGCGTGCCGAACAGCGTCGGGGAAAACCAGGGCACCACGGCTTTTCACGTGCGGCGCTTCCGTGCGGGCCTGGTGGCCGCCAATGTCACGATCAGCACGGCCAATGGCAGCGCCACGGCGGGCTCCGACTACACGGCCATCAATACCGTGCTGAACTTTCCAAATCCGGTCAACGATCAGAACGGCTGGCAGCAGACGGTGAACCTGACCATCGTGCCGGATATCAATTTCACGGAGCTGCCCGCAGAGACTTTCAACCTGGTCCTTTCCGCCCCCAGCCCTGGTGCCAGCGTGGGGGGCAGCTCGCCGGCAGGCGTTGCCATCCGGAGCGGGGAGCCGACGGACGCTGCCGGCTTTTTGGTGGAAAATCTGCAGGTCAGGGAGGATGCGGGGGGGATCAACATTCCACTCGTTCGTGCTGCAGCGGGGGGCTATGTGCGCATGCAGGTGCTCGCGCTCGTTTCGACGAGCGCTCCAGGGGCCAAGCCGGAACTGGACTATAATTTTGCCCCGGTCACCGTGGACCTGGTGCCGGGCCAGACGCAGGCCTCTGTCCAGTTGCAGATCCTCAATGACGGCCTTTCCGAAGGCGAGGAAACGATCACCCTCTTTGTCAATGCAGAGACGCCAGATCTGCAGACGACAGGCTATACGGTGCTGACGGTGACGATTGAAGATGATGACCTCGTCGTGCCCCAGGCCGGGCGGCTGACCACCTTTATGGATGCCGGAGGCACGGGCATCACAGGCGGCCTGGATATCAAGATCACCGCCACCGGCATGGTGTCCGGTAAGCTGGTGATGGCACGTGGCAGCCTGCCCTTCACCGGCAAGCTGGTGGATGGCCGCCTGACCGTCCGCCTCGGCCCGGTCACAGGTCCTGTCCGCACCCTGACCATCGAGCTGCTGAATGCCGCCGACCAAACCTACCGCGTCACGCTGAGTGACGGGGAGCTGGGCAGCACGGTGACGGAGATCGTCAGACTAACAAACTATACCGCACTAAATCCCTGCCCGGTCGCGGGTTATTTCACCTTTGCGGATGTCGTCGGCGGCGGTGATGTGCCGCAACTCGTTACGGCCACCATCAAGGTGACGGCGGCGGGAGATGCCAAGCTGACGGGCAAGCTCTTTGACGGCACCGCCGTCCTCGCCAGCGGCGGGGTGGGTGAGGGCAACAATGCACGGATGGGGGCCTCCCTTTACAAAGGCCTGGGCCGCGCGCTCTGCGAGGCAAACCTGCCGACGGCCAGCCAGGACATCAACTCGGGATCGTTCAAGCTGCTGCGCCCAGGCCGCTCCAACCAGAGCGTGGAACTGCCTGCCCTGGATGTGAGTTCCAGCTCCCGCGTGGCCAAGTGGGTGCCACCGGCGGCAGGCCAGCGCGCTCTCACCATCTGGAACCCCGCCGGTGCGGGCAATGCAGACCTCACCGGCGGTGGGTTCGCCGTCCTGACCACGAAGGCGCTTACCGTCAGCACAGCCAACAAAGTCGTCGTGACGGTGAACCCGCCGGAGAACCTGAAGATCACCCTGAATGCGAAGACGGGCCTCTTCACCGGCACCGTCATCCCCACCGGCGTCACCAAGCCCCAGAAGATCTTTGGCGTGATGCTCCAGGGCGGAGGGGACAGCTTTGGCAACGGCTTTTTCCTCAATGGTATGCTGCCTGGAAAAATCAGGCTGCGGGGTCCATAACAAGGATTTGACGAGGGCAAGACCGCAGGGATCAAGTCTCTGCGGTCTTCCCGTTTCTCGCTCTGAGTCAGGGTTTTCTCCTGGGCTCAGTCCAGCTTCGTCGTCTTCAGCCGCAGCGCATTGCCGATGACGGACACGGAACTGAGGCTCATGGCCGCCCCGGCGATCATGGGGCTGAGCAGCCAGCCGAACCAGGGATACAGCGCCCCGGCTGCCAGCGGGATGCCGAGCCCATTGTAGAGGAAGGCGAAGAGCAGGTTCTGGCGGATATTGCTCATCATGGCTCGGCCTAACCGAATGGCTTGCACGATGCCGCGTAGATCCCCTTTCACGAGGGTCACCGGTGCACTCTCCATGGCAATGTCCGTGCCGGTGCCCATGGCGATGCCGACATCCGCCTCTGCCAGTGCAGGCGCGTCATTGATGCCATCCCCTGCCATGCCGACAACTGCTCCCGACTCGCGCTTCATCTCGGTGATGTAGCGGTGCTTATCCTGAGGGGTGACTCCGGCATGATAGCGCTGGATGCCCAGGCTGCTGGCGATGTGGCGGGCGGTCGTCTCATGGTCGCCCGTGAGCATGACCACGGAGATGTCCAGGGAACGGAGCTTCTCCAGCGTCTCGGGGGTGGTGGACTTGATGGGATCACTCACCACCAGCACGGCGGCGGCTTTTCCATCCACGGCCAGGAACATGGCTCCGCGTCCAGCGGCCTGATGCGGCTCAGCCAACTGGGTGAGAGCCTCCACGCCCGTGATACCCTCGCGCTTGAGAAAGTCCGCTTTACCGATGTGCACTTGCTGATGCCCCACCTGACCGTTGACGCCTTCCCCAGGGATGCTTTTGAAATCCACAACGTTAGGCCAAGCGAGCTGTTTCTTTTCCGCCGCCTGCACGATGGCATGGGCCAGCGGATGCTCGCTGCTCTGCTCCAGAGCGGCAGCTAGCTTTAGGGCTTCATCAGGCATGAGCGTGCTGCCGGGCGCGGGGATCAGGTCGGTGACCTCCGGTTTACCCACAGTCAGCGTGCCGGTTTTATCCACGGCCAGGGTGTTCAGTTGCGCGAGTTTTTCGATGGCAGCGGCCTGGCGAATCAGCACGCCCATGCCCGCTCCACGCCCGATGCCCACCATCACGCTCATCGGTGTGGCGAGGCCCAGAGCACACGGGCAGGCGATGATTAAAACCGCGATTGCATTGGCAATGGCATAGGCCAGTGCGGGCTGCGGGCCGAAGCTCCACCATAGGCCAAACGTGAGCGCCGCACACGCAAGCACCGCAGGCACAAACCACGCGGCCACACGGTCTGCCAGCGACTGCACCGGAGCCCGGCTGCGCTGCGCTTCACCGACGAGATGGACGATCTGCGCGAGCAGGCTCTCCGCTCCCACGCGCTGCGCCTGCACCACCAGACTGCCGTGTTGATTCAAGGTGCCGCCGGTGACGGCATCCCCGGGTTGTTTCTCCACCGGAGCCGGTTCCCCCGTCAGCATGGATTCATCGACATGACTGCGGCCTTCCTGCACCTCGCCATCCACCGGGATCTTCTCACCGGGACGCACCCGCAGGAGTTGCCCCGCCTTCACCTCGCTCAGAGGAATGTCCTTGTCTCCCTCCGGCGTGATCAGCCGTGCGGTCTTCGGTTGCAGGCCTAACAACTCCTGAATCGCACTGCTGGTGCGGGCACGTGCCCGCAGCTCCAGCACCTGCCCCAGCAGCACCAGGGTGATGATGACGGCAGCCGCCTCGAAATACAGCGGCAGATTGCCATGGGCATCGCCCAGAGAAGCCGGGAACCACTGCGGCGCGAGCATGGCCACGAAGCTGAATCCATACGCCGCCCCGACGCCGAGAGCGATCAGCGTGAACATATTCATGCTGCGATGCAGGAGGGATTGCCAAGCCCGTGCGAAGAACGGCTCTCCACCGTAGAAGACCACCTGGGTGGTGAACATGACCTGCATCCAGCGGCTCGTCTCACTGGTGGCCCAAGCAGCATGACTCCAGGCGGGAATGACATGAACCATGGCCGTGATGAAGACCGGCAACGTCAATGCGGCGCTCATCCAGAAACGCTGGGTCATGTCCCGCAGTTCGGCATGGTCATCGTCCTCATCCGCCTCAGTCACCGTCTCTGGTTCCAGGGCCATGCCGCACTTGGGGCAGGTGCCGGGGTGATCCTGCCGCACCTCGGGGTGCATGGGGCAGATGTAGATCGTTTTAGCCGCAGGTTTCCACGAGGGATTGCGCTCCAGCGCCATGCCGCATTTCGGGCAGGTGCCCGGTTTGTCTGACTCCACACCCGGACACATGGGGCAGAAGTATTTGGCCGAGCCGGAAGGTGTGACGGAGGCATGATGATGGTCATGACCATGCCCATGATCGTGACCATGGCAGCAGCCGCCAGACTTGGGGGCCGCCGGTTTAGGCTCGGGTGGGTGAGAATGACAGCAGCCCGCCGAGGTGGGCTCAGGTTTCGCGGGAGCAGGCTCCGAAGCGGGCGTGTGGCAGCAGGAGCGGCGCGGAGAATCGTGGGAAGAAGAGCTCATGAGAAAGATAACGTTGGAGATGAAACGAAAGGCCATTGGCAGCCCTTCATCACTGCCCACGCACGGGTTGAAACTTTGTTACACGGAGATTTCCGGCTTGTCTGTGCGTATCTTGAAGGGAACTCCCCTCATCGTGTCTATGCTGCCTGAAACTCTGCTGGAACATCGCGCCGCCTTCACCGGCTTCGTGCGCTCGCGCCTGAGCGATGCCTCGCTGGCGGAAGATCTCGTGCAGGATTGCCTGCTCAAGGCCCTGCGTGCCGAGCATGTACCAGAGGACTCGGAGGGCGTGGTCACCTGGTTTTACCGTGTGCTCCGCCATGCCATCATCGATGTGCAGCGTCGGCGTAACGTGCGCGGTCAGGCGCTGGAAAAGCTGGAGATGGAAATGGCGACTCAACCCGATGCCCAGGACGAACGCCACGTGTGCCAGTGCGTGATGAAGCTGCTCCCCGCCATGCATTCGGCAGATGCCGAGTTACTCCGCCGCATCGATCTGGAGGGAGAATCCGCCACCGAGATCGCCCAAGCGACGAACCAGCGCGTAAACACGCTCAATGTTAGGCTTCTGCGTGCCAGGCGTCGCCTACGTGATCAGGTGCAGCAGGTCTGCCGCACCTGCGCCACCCACGGCTGCCTGGACTGCGACTGCGCGCCGTGAGTGGGTTAGTGCCTTGAGTGGGAGAGACGATCATTTCCCGGACCAAACGGCATTAACAGACAAAAGTCGCATGGTTACCCATGTGATCTTTTTTTGTAGAAATAAAACGCCTCAAGGAGGATCAACCGATTTTGACAACAATCTTCAAAAGGCGTCGAACAAAAAAGCTATGGTTCCCATCCAAGAGGATGAACACTTCTGGCACGGCCAATGCTTGGAGGGTTCTTGAATCCAAACTCCCCACATTATGATGAGGTTCCCTCGCCCCGGTTGTTGGTATCGTTTCACGTCGGCTGATTGGCAGTTTATCCGCGATGCGCTCGCGATGACGCAGCGAGAGAAAGAGAGCCTCGTCTCTCTCCTGGATGATCCGGACACGGTGCGGATGATCCTGGATCACCCGAAGCTCTTTGAAGCGCTTTTAGTTAGCCGTCAAGCCGCCTTCCTCTCACCTGAGCTGTTCTTCTACGTCACGGTGCGGCATACGCTGAAGCGCGTGGGTGTGGATGATCTGGAGGTGGCGGATTACATCGCCTCCGTGTGTGCAGACTTTGGCCTGCCGGCCACCGCAGCGCAAAATCTGCCTGAGCGGAAGCTGGAGAGCCTCTACAGCATCGACTACATCAGCGCCCTGGAGAATGCGGACAGTCACCAGCGTTTCTTCATCCATGTGCAGTGTGCCAATCAGTTCATGGTGCTGACCAGCCTGTATCCAGACTTTCTGCGCTACCGGGCTGAGCGCCGTGGGGCACCGAAGCTGGAGTTCTATGAGCAGGTGGTGGTGAGTCATCTGGAGGCGGCCGGTCGCCATGCCCTGGCGGAGGAGTTTGCCCTGGATGATACCCTGGCCCATGTGGCGCAGGTTTACCCCCCAGCTCGCCGTGCAATGAACCACACGGTGCGGGAATATCTCAGCCTCGGGGCATAGTCACTGGTCACTGGTCACTGGTCACTGGTCACTGGTCACTGGTCACTGGTCACTGGTCACTGGTCACTGGTCACTGGTCACTGGTCACTGGTCATTGGTCATTGACCTGCCCGCCTCTGCGGTAGAGCATGGGCGGCACGCATGAGTGACCCTGCGCACCCTTCCCCCATCCCTAGCATCGCTTGCCTCGGCCCCGAGGGCAGCTTCTCTCACTTGCTCACGGAGAAGCGATTTCCTACGGCTCAGGTGCAGCTGAAGGCCAGCATCGGGGAGGTGTTTGACTTCATCGCCAGCCATCCCGGGGCGCTGGGCATCGTGCCGATTGAAAACTCCTCCGGCGGGTTCATCATCGATACGGTGGACCGCCTCGTGGATGAGCGCTGCCAGCTCCACATCATGGAAGAGCTGACGCTGGATGTGAAACTGGCCCTGCTGGGAAAAACCGGCCCAGAGATCCAGACCATCCACTCCCACGCCATGCCGTTCTTCCACTGTGATGAATGGCTGAAGCTGAACTATCCGCATGCCAAGCGTGTGGTGGAGGCCAGCACAGCGAAGGCCGCTGAAAAAGCCGCCACGCTGGCAGGAGCCGCCGCCATCGGCCCACGGCAGAATGCGGTGCGTCATGCGCTGGAGATCCTGCACTTCCCCATCGCCGGCGAGGTACCCAACATCACCCAATTCTTCCTGCTCGGGCATCAGGAAAACCCAGCCTCCACGGCCAATAACCGCACGGCGCTGGTGGTGGAGTTGCCAGATCGCCCCGGCAGCCTCTGCCGCTTCCTCACGCCGTTGAGTGAAAAGGCCATCAACATGAAGCGCCTGGAGTCCCGCCCCATCCGCGGGCAACCTAACCAATACCGCTTTTACATCGAGATCGAGGGCTCCCCAGCTGAAGCCTCCGTGGCCGCAGCCCTGGATCAGACCCGGGCGGATGGTGCCGTGATCCGCAGCATCGGCTCCTACCCTGCCGGGCGGCGGTTTGAATCCTGACAGATGATGTCCGAGCAAAGAGGGATCCCCCTGATCTTATCCCCTCATCACATATCCGTGCTCATCTGCACTCCCTCTGCCCGGATGCCACTGCGGATGATACATTGACGTAAGACCGCATCGGCGGCGACAGTGGCTCCAGGCCAAAGGATACAGTCCTCAAGAGCCGCACCCGCCTCCACCACGGCACCTTCCCCAATCACATTGAGTCCGCGGAGTTCGGCCTGAGGTGATACTTGTGCCGAGGCATGAATTGCCGATGCCGTGGCTTTCCCCTGCTCATGCAGCGCTTGATGGGCTGCCAAGTAAGCAGCCCGGCTGCCCAAATCCCACCACTGGCCATCATCCACGACAACGGCCCCGAGACGAGCCCCTTCTTGGATCATTCGCAGAAAGATAGGAATCACAGATTCCACCTTCCCCGGCGTCAGCCACCGGTGTATCTCCGGCTGGCAGGCATAGATACCCGTAAAGAGATATTCCCCCTCACGACCCGTGCCAAGTTTATTGCGGATGTCGGTAACCAGGCCCGTTTCCACATCATAAGAAATGTGCAAGGCAGGACCGAAACTCCGCAATACCAGGGTGACGAGATTCTCCTTCTCCCTGTGTTCTTTTAACAACGAATCAAGGGGCAAGTCCGTCAAGATATCACCATTATACACGATGAAGGGTTCTTCATTGAGCAGATCCCTAACATTGGCGATGCCTCCCGCGGTCTCCAAACGCACAGGGCTTTCATTTCTAAAGCTGATGGCTGCACCACGATAACTGCCCGCAGGGAAAGCCTGTGCATAAGCCTCTGGGATGTGATGCGTATTCACCACAAAATCCTTGATGCCCACCTGCATCAGGTGATCAAAAGAGTAGGTGATAAGCGGGCGATGAAAAACAGGAATAAGGGGCTTCGGCAGTTGCGCCGTCAGCGGCCGCAACCGCTCCCCAAGACCTGCACCGAGAACGAAAGCTTTTTGCACGCGCGGCCTGTAATCGGAAGCCGCGCCCGGTGCAAATGAGAAACCAGGAAGAATCACGTTTCCGAGTGAGCAGCCTCTTACCCTCCCCTCCTCCTGCTTCCTCTCGGCAGCACAAAGACCGATCAGGATGCATCAACAGGGTCGTCAGAACAGATCCCCCTTATGCAATCTAGGCGACGACTCAAAGCGACGACAGTTGGCTTCATCGTGGGCACCGACCGTTCTCCCCAAACGAAGTTTCTTGCGAGACTTTCAATCACTGATCCCTCAGGTCTCTGATATTGCGGCGGATCTTTTTCGAGTGAAGAGCTCAATCAGACTGAAAGCTCCTCTCAATTCGAGCTGACGTCCTGCGATCGCAAGGCTTCCAGCAACTAAAGGAGCAAGACCCGCATCTTTGACAAGGGTCTCCACGGTGGCAAGAGCCTCGGGATCATCCCCAGCGATCAGACTCACACGAGTCAACCCAGCCTCAGGCGGGGGTGCAAACATTGTACTGGCGGGCAATGTGTTAAAGGCTTTGACCACACGGGCTCCAGGTGCCAGCCGGGCAATGATTTCACTGCCTGAATCATCTCCCAAATCAGCGACCGTATAGTTAGGTGCGTAGGAAGTGAAAATATTGGACGGATCAATCAAGATTCGGTCGTTCCATGACAGGTCAGCTCGAAGGACTTGCGGAATTTGAGTCCACGGGACTGCCATCAGCACGACTTCACAGGAGATGGCTTCTTCAACCGTAGCCGCAGTCAGAGGCACTCCAGCTTCGGCCACGGACTCCAAAAGGCTTGCCGGACCCCGTCGATTAGAGATGAGGACGCGGTGACCATGAGCAGCCCATTTGACCGCCAAGGTCCAGCCGATCTCTGCGGAGCCAATGATACCGATCTTGGATTGCCCTTTGAGATAGCTGAGACAGTGAGAAGCCTGTTTCATAGGAAATAGCAGTCGTGGTGCAGGATGAGGAACAACGAAGCACGCGACCTGGGTGAAACGGCTCAACCGACGAGCTCAGGAATTCTACAACTCGTCGGCAAGCTTGAGCTGTTCAATCAAGGCCGATTTAGGCTCGCTTGGGTGAGTGTAAAAATTAGCCGACACCGCCGCTCACGCGGATGACCTCGCCGGTGATCCAGCCGGCGTCTTCGGAGGCTAGGAAGGTAACGACTTTGGCGATGTCATCGGGCTGGCCCAGGCGGCCCAGGGGAGTGTCGGCCACCACCTGCTTCTCCATGTCAGAGCCGATGATGCCGCTGCTGTGGGTGCCCTCGGTCTCCACCATGCCCGGGTTCACCGAGTTCACGCGGATTTTGCGGGCGGCCAGTTCCTTCGCCATCACGGAGGTGATGGAGTCCACCGCGCTCTTCGTGCCTGTGTAAACGGAACTCCCGGGCATCTTGATGCTGGTGATGGTGGAACTGATGTGGATGACGCTGCCCCCCGTGGCCGGGAAGTGTTTCACCGCCTCCTGAGAGGTGAGCAGCAAGCCGAGGACGTTGATGTTAAACTGACGATGAAAATGCTCCGGTGTGATGCTGCCCAGCGGAGCAAATTCATAGACTCCAGCGTTATTGACCAGGATGTCGATCTTACCAAAGGCAGCCACGGTTTCTTCCACCAGGCGGGTCACATCTTCGGGCTTCGCCACATCCCCCTGCACAGCGATGGCCTTACCACCTGCGGCGGTAATTTCAGCGACGACTTGATCCGCCCCGGCTTTGCTGGAGGCGTAGTTGACCGCGACGGCGGCCCCGGCTTTGGCTAGGTCTTTGGCAATGGCGGCGCCGATGCCTTTGCTGGCTCCGGTGACGAGGGCGACTTGATTGGCGAGTTTGGTTTGGGTGCTCATGATCGTGGGTGTTGAGGTGAATGGACGACTAACTAACTTTGCGTATCTGGGGCGAGTGTGACGTTAACTTTTAGGTTTCGATTTCGTTTTTGTGGAGTTCTCCGCCGTGGCGGAAGAAAGGGGCCAAAAGGAGTCGGGAGCAGACGAGGCCGTTGCGCTGGCCCTCAGCGGGCGAGCAGCCGCACCACCACATTCAGGATGAGGAGAGCGAAGGCGATGTGGGAGGCATTCATAATGGGAAAGGCTTAAATTAGACCAGTCGTCTAGTTCGAGACAAAAAAGAGAGGCGTCAGGGGACGAGGTAGCTGCGGATAAAGAGCAGGCAATCCCGCAGTGGCTGCACCTGATGCTTCGCCGTGCTGCGCAGGCTAGCGCCCAGCCAGGCATCGTGGACCACACTCGCGGCTTGGCTCGCTGGGAGGCTGGCGCGGATGCTGCCCTGGGCCTGACCTTCCTCGATCACCTGCCGCAGCAGCGCGATGCCCTGCTCGTAATTTTCAGCCACCTCCGCCCGCATCGGCTCACTCCAGGAGGAGACCTCGGCGGAGAGCTTGCAGACCAGACAGGCCTGCTGGCAATCCTGCTCCAGCATCATGGAAATGCGCGCTTCATAGAAGGCCACGAGTCGCTCGTGGGCATTCGGCAGCAGGTCCTTTTTCGTCAGCCACTTGCGCGTGTAAGCCAGGGCCTTCGCCCCGAAATAGCGCAGCAGCTCCACCCCGAATTGTTCCTTGGAGGCGAACCAGTGGTAAAACGAGCCCTTGGGCACATTCACCGCCTTGAGGATCTCATTGATCCCTACCCCACTGAACCCCTTTTCCAGCACGATGCCCACCGCCGCATCCAGGATGCGCTCCTTGGTATCGGTTGCTGGGTTGGTGAGGGCAGGCATGATCGGCGGGTGTTTTTGTTTCGGCAAGAGACGTTTTAGACCGTTCGGTCTAAAGATGCAAGAGCGATTTTGAGATTTGTGAGTCGGCTAAGCTCGGTGAAGGATCGAAGCTCGACCGTCCGTGCCGATAGAGCAGCCACGGGCTGGGTTTGTCGGCTCGGGCTGGACTTGTCACAATTTGTGCGCAAAAACGCCCCATGGCGCACAGGGTCATGGACTTGCTCGCCAAAGGCGTAGAGCGGGCATGGGTTGGGTTTGTGGACAAACTGAATAGTGTCTACAAACAGGGAACGGGAATCGTGATGGGCCGATTCTCAGCAGGCTGGGTGAGCGAGACGATCCTGGCCTCAAATGCCGCTGATGACGCCATCCGGGCTGACCTGGATGCGCTCGGCGGCGGGGACTTTGGGCAGGGCGGGCATGCGCATCATGGTGCCGGTGAGGGCGACGAGGAAGCCGGCTCCGTGGGCGATCTCGAAGTCGCGCACGGTGATGGTGAAACCGCGCGGGCGACCGAGGAGCTTGGCGTCGTCGGAGAGGGAGTTTTGGGTCTTGGCCATGCACAGGGGCAGGTGGCCGAAGTGGTTGCGGGTGAAGAGGGCGAGCTTTTCACGAGCAGCCTCCGTGAGCTCGACCCCACTGGCGCCATACACACGGGTGGCGATGGCGTGCAGTTTCTCCTCTACGGGGGCGTGGGCGTCGTAGAGATAAGGCAGGGGCTTGGACTCGGAAGGCAGGGCGGCGAGGACTTTTTCCGCCAGCTCCACGGCGCCATCCCCCCCCTGACCGAAGACATCGGCGGTGGCACAGGGCACGCCGCGGGCTTGGCAGAAGTCGTGGACGAGGGCGATCTCTTCGGCGCTGTCGTTGGTGAACTTGTTGATGGCGACGATGACAGGGCGGCCAAACTGAGCGGCGCTATCGAGATGGGCGGCGAGGTTTTCGAGACCCTTGGAAAGTGCGGCGGGGTCCGGCTGTGTGAGGGAATCCAGCTCGACTCCACCATGCATCTTCAGCGCGCGGACGGTGGCGACGATGACGATGGCCTCGGGCTTGAGGCCGGATTGGCGGCACTTGATGTGCATGAACTTCTCACCGCCGAGATCGAAGGCGAAACCTGCCTCCGTGACGGCGTAGTCGGCATGGGCGAGGGCCATGCGGGTGGCGAGGACGGAGTTGCAACCGTGGGCGATGTTGGCAAAGGGGCCGCCGTGCAGGAAGGCGGGCACGCCCTCCACGGATTGCACGAGGTTGGGCTGGAGGGCATCGCGCAGGAGAGCGAGCAGGGCTCCAGTGACGTGGCATTCTTTGGCCAAAACAGGCGTACCCTCGGCGGTGAATCCGATGACGATGCGGTCCAGGCGCTCGCGCAAGTCGGCCAGGGACTCGGAGAGACAGAGGATGGCCATGACCTCGGAAGCGGCGGTGATGTCAAAGCCGGCGCTGCGTTCGGTGCTCTTGCCTACACTGGTGCGGAGGCTACGCAGGGCGCGGTCATTCACATCCAGCACGCGCTTCCACAGCACACCACCGGGATGCAGGTGGGTCTGCTGATTGAAGAGCTGGTTATCAATGACCGAGGATAACAAATTATGCGCACTCGTGATCGCATGGAAGTCGCCGGTAAAATGGAGGTTGATGGACTCTGCCGGTTGCACAGTGCTTTTGCCGCCGCCAGTGGCTCCGCCTTTGCGACCGAACACCGGGCCCATGGAAGGTTGCCGCAGGGCTAAGGCCACACTTTGACCGATCTTTTTCAAGCCCTGCGCGAGGCCGATGGACATGGTGGTCTTACCCTCCCCTGCCGGTGTGGGGGTGATGGCGGAGACGAGGATGAGTTTGCCCTTTTGCGGGCGGCTCTCCAGGGCCTTCAGCGACACTTTCGCCTTATCTCGTCCATAGAGGGAGAGGTGATCATCAGCAATACCAAGCGAACGTGCGACAGAGGAGATTTCGGGAAACATGCGCGGGAGAGAATGCGCGACGAGCATGCCAAGTGCTGCATGAAATGAAAGGTCTATTTGATTCCGTATTCTGTCTGTTCAGACACGCTTGTCAGAAATGCCCACTCCCGATAGGCTCCTTTTTAAAATAGCCACTCATCATGCCCATCACCCTGCCAGCTCTCAGCCGCCGCCATTGGATCCAAACCGCCTTCGCGGCCGCCTTGGCCCCGCGTAGCGTCTTGGCTGCCGCACCTTCCTGGGAGCAAACGTGGGTGTTGTTTTCAGACACCCACATCGCTGCGGATCCGGCTGCTGAGGCGCGAGGCGTGATCATGGCGGAGAATCTGAGCCGCTGTGCCAACCAAGTGCTGAAGCTCGGTAGTAAACCGCATGGCGTGCTGGTGAATGGCGACTGTGCGTATCTGGCGGGCGAGGCTGCTGACTACAGCACCTTTGCCAAGCTCATCCAGCCCCTGCGCGAGGCGGGCTTACCCGTGCACTGCACGCTGGGGAATCATGATCATCGCAAGAACTTCATGGCCGCTCTGACCAGTGTGCAGGACCCGCGCCCGCTGGAGGGTAAGCACGTGAGCACGCTCTCCAGCGCCCTCATGAACTGGGTGCTGCTGGATTCCCTGGATCAGGTGAACAAAACGCCTGGCTTACTCGGCACGGATCAGCTCGGCTGGCTGGATCGCACCCTGGCTAAACTACCCGCGAAACCCACCGTAGTGATGGTGCATCACAATCCCCAGATGCCCGTGGCTGAGGGGCAAAAGCACACGGGGCTGGAGGATAGCGATGCGATGTTCAAGGTCCTGGCCAAGCACAAGAAAGTGAAGGCCTTTGTGTATGGTCACACGCACAACTGGAGCCACAGCGTGGATGAAGCCACGGGCATCCATCGGATCAATCTGCCGCCCGTGGCCTATGTCTTCGGAGCCGATCGCCCCAATGGTTGGGTCCTCGCCACCGCTACAGCAGAGAAGCTGGTCTTCGAACTGCGCGCACTGAACCCCGCGCATGAGCAGCACAAGCAAAAGATCGAAGTGGCGTGGGGAGCGTGAGGCCGCTGGCTCCAGATACCGAAGAAGTCAAACGCTCCGGTCCCCATTCTGAATCAACCCTGACTCACTCCGCCAGTGGACGCGCGCGGTTCTGTGTCGTATCTCGAATGTGATCGAGACCCCGCCCCCATGACACTCCCCTCCCTCGCAGAAACCACCGCGCTGATCCGCCATCGCCGCTCCATCAAGCCTGTGGATATGGACCCGCAGCGCCCTGTGGAGGCCGCCTTGCTGACGGAGCTGCTGGAGAACGCCACCTGGGCGCCGAATCACGGCATGACCGAGCCGTGGCACTTTCACATCTTCCAAGGTGAGGCACGGCAGACGCTGGCGGAGAGCTTACAAAACCTCTATCGCCAGACCACTCCTGCCGCTGAGTTCCGCGAGGACAAGCTGAAGAAGATGGGGGAAAATCCACTCCTGGCCCCGGTCATCGTCGCCTGTGTGATGGAGCGTAAAGGCGGGAATAAGATCCCCGAGCAGGAAGAGCTCGAAGCCATGGCCTGTGCGCTACAGAACCTCATGCTCAGTGCCACCGCTGCCGGCCTCGCCTCCTTTTGGTCCTCGCCTCCCGTGTTGGAGACGCCTGAGTTTCAAACTTGGTTAGGCCTGCAAAACACGGATCGCTGCGTCGGGCTGATGTATCTCGGCTGGCCGCGCCCAGGGCTCAGCTGGCCACGCAGCGTACGCCAGCCTATCGCGAACAAAATCACCTGGCACGAATCAGCCATCTCCACCACGAACCCTAACGCCTAATGGACTGGCTCGCACAGACTTGGGAGGCGTTCGTTCAGTTCTTCCAAAATATCCCCTTTGAGGTGCTTGGCGTCTGGACGCTCACCACCTGCCTTCTCCTGGTCGGAGTCATTGGCTCTGTGGTGCCGTTACTTCCCGGCCCTTTGCTGCTTTTCCTCGCCGGG
Organism: Prosthecobacter debontii; assembly: GCF_900167535.1. Lineage (NCBI taxonomy): Bacteria > Pseudomonadati > Verrucomicrobiota > Verrucomicrobiia > Verrucomicrobiales > Verrucomicrobiaceae > Prosthecobacter > Prosthecobacter debontii. The sequence continues at coordinate 60,460 of NZ_FUYE01000009.1, read as the reverse complement.
GTCATTCATACCTTCTTGCTACCAGAGGCGGGCATGAGCTGGCAGGGCATCGTGATTCTCGCGCTGTTGCTGGTGCTGGCTTACGTTGTCGATATGGCTGCCGGGGCCTTAGGCGCACGTTGGTTCGGAGCCAGTCGTTGGGGCATCTCGGGGGTGTTTGTCGGGGGCATCGTGGGGCTGTTCTTTGCGCCCTTGGGGTTCATCCTGGGGCCCTTGGCCGGAGGTCTGATCTTTGAACTGCTGTTTGCGAAGAAGCGCATGGCTCCTGCGGTGAAGTCCACCTGGGGTACCCTCCTCGGCACCGGTGCCGGCCTCATCGCACGCCTCTTCATCAGCCTGCTCATGGTGGCCACCGTGCTGGTGGATATTCTCTGGTGGTGAATCCCGCCCGTTAGAAGGCTGGTCTCTCTCAGGATTTCGAGCCTCGGCTTCGGCAGAATCCCTGACGCCATGAATCTCTATCCCCCTTCCATTCAAGGTGGGGTTTTGAGACTCTGAACCTTTAGCGATCAAACAGCCGATCACCCGGAACTCACGCCCGCTTGACGCGATCCCTGGACGAGCTCTCGATGCTCTTGGAAAGGCTCTCTTTACTCGGTGATTTTCTCGCGGGAGACACGCACGCCCATGCGGCTCTGGGCCGGGTTGGGGGACTGCTGGGCCTTGATGCGGTATTTCACCCCAGGTTCGTCAGGCGTCTCATTGCGGTCCAGCAAGCCTGGAGGCTCAGTGCTGTTGGAACTGCCAAAGAGGCTGCCGTCATCGGTGCGAGCAGGCTCTCCCGCAGCGCTGCGCATGCGCTTATACTGCACGCCCATGCGGCCCTGGACGGGGTTCCCCCCACTGCCGTGATACTGGCGGCCATCCCGCTCCTCCGTGCTGCAACTGACCATGGAAAATGACAGGGTGAGAATGACGAGGGAAGAAAGCGAGAGCTTCATGAGATGCAGGTCGTGTTGAGAGAACGCTGCCTCATATCACACCCCACGCAGCGTGGAAGAGAAAAGTTTATTTTGCTAAGGCCCCCTTTTGATTGGCAGAACGCAGGGCTTGCTCGCGTTCGTCCCTGCCTGATTTTGATTTCGCCCATGCGCCTGCTCACTTTCCTCTGGCTTCTCCCCCTCCTCGCCGTTGCAGCCCCGCGCACGGAGCACGTTTTCATCTTTAGCTTCGATGGTTGCAATCCCACCATCCTCCAGCAAGCGGAGGCCCCAACCATCAAGCGCCTAGCAGCCGAGGGCGCTCACACCTGGCAGGCCAACACCATCATCCCCTCGAAGACGCTGCCCAGCCACACCTCCATGCTCACCGGTGTGGATATCTCTCAGCATGGCATCGACTGGAACGACTACTTTCCCATGCGTGGCGTGGTGAAGGTGCCGACGATTTTCTCCCTCACCAAAGCCGCCAAACCTGATCTCACGACCGCGCTCTTCTGTGGCAAGATCAAGTTCCGTCACCTGTGGCTAAAGGACAGCCTGGACATGTTTAACTGCGGCGGTGCCTATACCTACGGTCCCATCCCAGCCAGCGAGGAAAAAAAGCTGGTGCCTGCTACCGATGTCGCCGCCCAGGCGGCCCCTTACATCGTGGAAAAGAAACCTCAGCTTTGCTTCATCCACTTCCCCGACATCGACAGCGCAGGGCATAAATACGGCTGGGCCAGCCCAGAGCAGATGGAGGCCTTCAAGGTCTGTGATGGAGCTCTGGCCAACGTCTTGGCAGCGATCGAGCGTGCCGGCATCCTGGACACCAGCACCATCATCCTCACCGCCGACCATGGGGGTAAAGACAAAGGCCACTTTGAGCCGATCATCAACAACACCACCATCCCCTGGGTGGCCTGGGGTCAGGGCGTGAAAAAGCAGCACAGCATCACCAAGCCCACCCTCTACACCTACGACACAGCCGCCACCGCCCTCTGGTTGCTGGATGTGGCCCGCCCTGAGAATCTGGATGGTGAGGTCGTCGAGGAAGCGTTTGAATGATAAGATTTGCTATGAGCGATCGGGGTTTAGTCCATTCCTCAACTTGACTGAGCGCGACCTTAATTCCGCTCCCCTGCTGACACGTTTGGATCACCCCTCCAGCGGCTCCTTGCGCAGGATCTGTAGCAGGGAGCGATTGTCATAACAGATCAGCTGGAACCAACCCAGATGCAGCCCGCTGAGGCCGATGCTCACCCCGCCGAGAAAACCACCCAAGTGGGCCCAGTAGGCCACCATGTCGCCCCCACCCAAGGCTCCCCAGACATCGAAGGCAAACCAAGCCAGGATGATTACCCAGGCTTGACAGGAAAAACTGCCGCCACGGATGGCAAAAAACCAGAACAGATAGACCCGGTTCAGCGGATACATGGCCAGCACCATGCCCACGATCCCATTGATCGCTCCACTAGCCCCGACCGTGGAGCTACCATCCAGTAGAACCTGCGCCACCCCGGCCAGCAGCGTGCAGCCCACAAACACCGCCAAATAGCGGAGATTGCCGATATTCATGCAGATGGCATTGCCAAAGACCCAGAGGAAAAGCATGTTCCCCACCAAGTGAATGAGGTCCTGATGCAGAAGCACGTTCCCCAGTAGCCCGGTGAGAGAAAAGCCTTGGAGCACCAGGGGCGTCAGCGCCTGGGCGCACTCCGCATCAAAGAGGAAGAACAACGATGTCAGCGTGCACGCGGCCACCAAGAGCCAATTGGCCCATGGCCGCTCCTGCTGGAGGGTTTCGATCTCATAGGGAATGATAAGCATGGGAGATGCCCAGCTTTTCAGAACAGCAGCACGATTTCGACATTACAAAAAATGGCAAGGGTGGTAAGGCCGAGAGCCCTCATTTTTCTAACGAGTGACAAGACTCCCTGCGTTTTGATGCAAGTTCTCACGTCGGGCGGACACTTGAGAGTGAAGACTATGAATGCGATGCCCAACCCACCGATGGATGAAGAGCTCGCCGCGCTGCGTGCGGGCAGGACCGCAGCCGCCTGTGAAAAGATCGTGGCTCTGTATGGGCCTTTGGTGAAGAGCGCCTGCCTGCGGGTATTGCGGGATGAAGGACTGGCGGAGGATGCGGCGCAGGAAACTTTTGTGCTCTTGGTAAAGAAGGCCTCTTCTTTACCTGCGGGCACCTCGCTGGCCGGGTGGCTGTATCATGCCGCCTGTCGCACGGCATTGAACCATCAACGGACAGCGATCCGCCGCCGAGTCCGTGAAAACTCCGTGGAGGCCTTGAATCAAATGACACCCGATGCCCAACCCAATCTGTGGACAGAGATCGAGCCGCATCTGGATGATGCCATGCTCACCCTGCCAGAACGCCAGCGCGATCTGGTGTTGCAGTGCTATTTCCAAAATCAATCGCAGCGCTCCGCTGCCGCTGCTTTGGGCTGCTCAGAGAGCGTCGTCAGTCGGGAACTGAGCGCTGCCGTGGAGGCCCTGAGGCAGTTTTTTACCCAGCGGCGTATCGCAGTGAGCAGCGTGGCTCTAGCAGGTTTACTGGCCACCCATGGAGCCTCGGCGTCGATGGTGGGTGGTTCGGCCATGGTCACCGCGATGATGACCGCCCCCGTCAGTTCTTCTCTTGTGCTGACCCTGGTGCAGTCGAAGTTTCTGCTCACCACAGTGGCTGTGGTCAGCACGGTGACGGTCGCCGCCATCAGCTATGGTTTAACCCACTCCTCCGCCACCGCTCCAGGGAGCCATGGTGGCAGTGCCTCCGCGACCCTCGCGCAGAGCGGATCTTCCCGCACCCCGTCTGCCGGTGCGGCAAAGAAAGGCAAGTGGGAGGCCAGCTTCCGCTTCACCAGTGCCATGGCCTTGGATCAGCAAAAGAAGCAGGTGCTGCTGGAGAGTGATCCCGACGCTCGATACGCCCTGCTCCAGCAGATGGGGGTGAGGCTTTCGCGGGCTGGGTTTGATCAACTCATTGCCAAAGATTTAGATGCCAGTGTCGCCTCCTGGCGAGACACCTACACGGTGCTATCGAATCGTGCGGAGGCCTTTGACAATTACCTCATGGCCTGGAGTAACGAGGCGCCGCTGGATGCCCTGGCCTGGGTGGCGGCTCAACCCGATGGCGGTTTAGGCCTTCGTAAACAACTGCTCTATGTGCTCGCGAACAAACAGGTGCCATCGGAGACCTTGCGCGAATGGATCGGGACCCTGACCACACCCACCATGCGTCAGGAGGCGATGATTGCTCTGGAGTCGATCGGCAATCCAGCCTCCTTGATCGCCCGAATGGGCACCGGAGGTAACGAAGGCTTCCTCGTGGACCTGGCCTTGCTCCATAGAGGGAAAGATTTGGATTGGGCGGCGTTTGGTCGCAAACTCGCCGCAGGCAAAAGCGCCATCGTCGCCCGAGCCATGCGCTTGGCTTTGGATGAAGGCGTCTCACCGCCACACTTCGATCAACTGATCCGAGAGTTGGCCCGCTCTGCCGATCCGAACATCAGCGTCGGTGCCACAAACATCCTCCGTGCGGTGCGCGGTGATGCGGGGACGGATTACCTTCAAGCCCTGGAGCTGGCCGAGATCTGTGATCGCGTCGGCATGAGTAACTTCAGTATCGATATCCTCTATGCCTGGGCGGCGGCAGATCCACAGGCCGCCATGCATTACACGGGTGGCTTAAAGGACCTCGCCAGCATGAGGAATGTCCTGCGCGGATTAACCACCTTGCCGGATGAAACCACCCTGCTGCATTGGATGGCAGGCACCCCCAGCAAGGCCCAAGATATTGCCCTTGCCGCCCTGTATGGGCGACTCTCCACCAGCTTGTTTGAGCAACTGCAAAAAATCACTCAGTCCACCGTGATCGTTGATCAAGTGGAAGCAGCGATGGAGGTGATGCGCATGCTGCCCTTCTCTGAAGCCGCTGCAGCAGCCGAGTGGCTCAAGCAGCTGCCTGAGGGAGAGAATCGCCAGGAACTCGCCAGAGCCCTAGCCCGGCGACTGGCAGCAGTCGATCCACAAGCAACTCTGGACCTCGTGCAGCAGGAGAGGCTGAAAGGGAAAGACTACGATCTTTCCATGGCCCACGCGGTGATGGAGTTTGCCGCAAAGAACGACCTCGCTCAGTCCACCCGGTTCATTCAACAGATTACGGACCCCAAAAAGTATGCCGATGCTCTGGGGCAACTCGCCATGGTGAAGTTTCCCGGGCGGCCTGAAGAAGCCTTCGCTTACATCCAGGCTCACTCCCGTGGTGATTGGGAGCCCGCCGCATTGCGTATGCTCAGCAGTTTATATTACAATAAGTTAGACAATATCGACGCCAACGCGGCCGAGATCCTCAATCTCGACCTGGAGCGGCTCGGCCCGGAAGCAGTGGCGCGCGCCAGTGACTTTTGCAAAGTCTGGATCGATAACCGAGCCCCCGTGACCACGCCACTGGCCTGGACCCAGCAATTGCCCGGCAATATCGGCCGTGAGGCCCGGCTGCAACTCGCCCGGAATCCTCAGCTTAAGCCTGCCATTGTGGAGCAATTCCATGTCTGGATCCAGACCGCCTCCATCAGCCCCGCCGAACGAGCCCAGTTGCAGATGGTTTTGGGCAAGCGGCTTGCGGTAAAGTAGGCGGCCAGAGACGACTTGAAACTCACTCGCTAACCCGATGAACGTTCAAACCAGGAAACGTATGTGTCTGCCTTTTCACTCACCCCTGGCCGCTTGGTCCATAGCTGTCTTGGCCTCCCTATCCTCGCTGCTTCATGCGGCTGAGCCACGTGTCTTTACGGATCGGACAGGCCGCAGTTTCAAGGCCGAACTGGTCTCCTTCAAAGGCAGCATCGTCATCCTCAAGCACGATAGCGGCCAGACCTTTACCATGAGCCTCAGCAACTTCTCCGATGCGGATCACCAGTTCCTCCGCCAGCAGAAAACTCTCGCCGAGACCGCTCCTAGATCCGGAACTTCCGGCCAGGAACCTGCCCCCGCTGGCTCTGTGATCATCGAGGCCCTGATTGATGGTCCTTCCGAATTGCGCGTGAAAAAAGACGGCATCTACTGGATCAATGGAGGCAACGCCAAACCCGGTCGTCATCTCGGCGAAGACGCGCCCACCTACGTGGACGGCAAGGCCTGGAGACCGAACTGGAAGGAACCGAAAAAGGACCGTGGTGTGGACCAGACCTCCACCAAAAGCGTCGATGACCTCGACCCTCTGAAGATTGAGTTCAAACTCCTCAATGTCACCCCACACCGCGGCGAGTCTGGCATCACCAACCGCGACCCCGTGAAAACGAACCTGATCGATGGGGAATACTCCATCTACATCCCCGATCTTCAAGGAGGGTCCATGTGGTATCGCTTTGCACTGGTGCGGAAACAGGCCCCTTGATCGCCTGGGCTCCACAATCTTAGAATGACGGAAACGGCTTCCCCTCCGATACCCAAGAAGGAGAAATGGTTTCACGTCGGTGGTTTCCCAGCTGATTTCAGATCCACTATTTTTGCCTTCAGAACTTTTCTTTTTTTGCAACTTCCCTGCTGAATTCCTGAATACAGTGGCCTGATGAAGTTGTCTTCCCTCCAGGCGATTCCCCGCTGCTTTCACACCACGCGGTGGAGTCTAGTGCGCCAGGCCACGGCCGATGATTCTGCTGAGGCGCTGGATGCCATGGAGACGCTCTGCGAGGCCTACTGGTATCCCCTCTACGCCTTCATCCGCCGCAGCGGCTACAGTCCAGAGGATGCTGAGGATCTCACCCAGGGTTTCTTTGCCCGCATGCTGGATCGAGACATCCTCACGACGGCCGACCCCGGCCGTGGAAAGCTGCGCACCTTTCTGCTCACCTGCTTGCGCCGCTTTCTGGCGCATGAAACGGAACGTCGCATGGCCCAGAAACGCGGTGCCGGGCTGATCGTGAGCATGGACACCACCTGGGCGGAGAACCGCTACCTGCACGAGCCGGTGGATCACCTCACCCCTGATCGCCTCTACCAGCGGCGCTGGGCGCTCACCGTGCTGGAGCACACCCTGCGGCTGCTGAAGGATGAGTATGAGGACAAAGGCAAAGGCGTGCTCTTCGAACACCTGCGCCCTTACCTCGGGCTAGGGGTAGAGCCGGAGCAGAGCTATGAGGCCATGGCCGCCAAACTCGGCCAGAGCCTCACCAATACGAAGACCCAAGTCTTTCGTCTGCGCCAGCGGTGGCGGGAGCTGTTGTTCGAGCAAGTCAGCATGACCCTGGATGACCCCAGCTCCGAGGAGATCAAGGCGGAGCTCTCAGAATTGATGCAATGCCTATGAAGAATCCATGGATTTTGGGCAGATGAATCCCCTTTGGGCCTAACAAATGCTTTCCAAATCCCACCCCATTTCCTAAAATCTCCATGCTTTCTCCCGCGCCATGAGCACTCCCGAAGATCCTCTCTTGGAGGGCCTGAAACCGGCCGACCTCCTCCAGCGCGGACTGGATAGCCTCAAGCCCCCGTCCGGCCCTGGGAGCTGGGTGCCGCCGAAGCCGGAAGAGCTGGCCCAACTGCTGCCCCAGTATGCCATCGAGTGCTTGATCGGCCGGGGCGGCATGGGGGCGGTGTATCGAGGTAAACAAACCGCACTGGACCGCCCGATTGCCATCAAGCTGCTGCCCGCCGAGCTGGCCAACGATGCCGAGTTCACCGGTCGTTTTAAAAGGGAGGCTCGCACGCTGGCCAGACTCCAGCATCCGGGCATCGTCTCCGTTTATGACTTTGGCCAGACCGCTCAGGGGCACCTTTACTTCGTCATGGAGTATGTGGATGGCACGGACCTGCACCGCATCATCCACGGCCCGGGTTTGAAGCCGGAGCAAGTTCTGGAAATCGTCGCCCAGGTCTGTGAGGCGCTGCAATACGCGCACTCACACGGTGTGATGCACCGGGACATCAAGCCCGCAAATCTCCTGCTCACCACCGATGGCCGGGCCAAGCTGGCAGACTTCGGTTTGGCTCGCCCGATGAATGAAGAAAGCGGCAGCTTCACACGCAGCAACATCGTGATGGGCACGCCAGACTACATCGCCCCAGAGCAGCTCTACGGCCATGCAGACCACCGGGCGGACCTGTTTTCTCTGGGGGTGATGCTGTATGAGATGCTCACCGGCCAGACACCCCGAGGGGCATGGATGCCGCCGAGCAAGCGCGTGCGAGTGGATGTGCGGCTGGATCGGGTAGTCGTCCGTGCCCTCCAGCAGGACGTGTCTCTGCGTTATCAGCAGGCCAGTGAGATGAAGACGGATGTGGATCAGATCCGCTTCACTCCCCTTCCCGGCACTCTGCCTGCTCAAGTAACCTCACTTCCTCCCGCAGCAAAGGTGCCGACTGCGGCCCCGGGTCCTCAGCCCAAGCCGATCAAACCGCCTGCCCCCGGCAACCGCACGCCGATCCAGCGCCGCAAGAAAAGTGGCATGGGGCTCTTCTGGGCGGTGACTCTGCCGCTCATGCTCCTGGCTGGAGCCTACGGCTGGCTTTCCAGACGCTATGAGGTCTCCCGAGTTCCTGAGGAACAGACTGCTGCTTCCACGGAAAACAGTCCCGAAGGAATCGCCACCTCAGGCCTCCAAGAGGTGAAAGCTGTCCCAGAGGAAAAACCGAAAACAGCAACCCCGCAGACCAGCCTAACCAAAAACGCCTCACCACTGCCGCCCCCGCTCTCCTCCATTCCGGCGCAGCCCGTCGTGACAGCCCGTGAGCTGACCGTGCCGATTTCGGATTGGCTCAAAGACGCCCGCCAGAAAGGTGGCCGGCTAAAGATCTTCGGCACCTGGAGGGATCAAGCCCTCAGCCTGGGCAAGGCCATCGAGTTCGATGATTTCGTGCAGGTCGCCGTCGGAGAACATGGCTGGGCAGCGCGTCGGAAAGGTGGCGAGACCTATGCCTGCGCATGGCCCAATCTTCACCTCGCTCCGTTCAAGACCAAGGATCTCCGCGCCGGTCACATGGTGTCCCTCTTGGAGCAGCTCGGCAACGGCGGCCTCGGCTACCGCACTCTGTGGCTCGGTGAAACCCTGCGACGGGATGAGGTGACCCACCCTCAGGCCAGCATCTGCCTACATCCCTATCAGCTGGTACTGGCCCTCAACCCCGAAGGTAAAATCCTCAAAACCACCGAGTGGGGAAGCAACACGAAGAAAGGGCCTCCGGCAGATTTCTTCGAAGGGTTCAATGCAGTCGCGGCCAGCCAGGATGTCTGTGTCGTCGCCAAGCCGGGCAAGCCTGTCGAAGGCTGGGACATCACTCTGGGCACACGCACTACGTTTCCAGCCAGCACCCTCAATACCGTCGCACTGGACAGCACCAATCAATCCGTCATCTTGCTCACCAGCAGTGGCAGCCCCCAGGTGTTCTCCCTGCCGCCGCGTGAATCGACTGTGAAGGAGCAATCCATCCCTCCCGGTTTAGCGCCGGTCATTAGCGTCAAAGCGGGCCGCACCCTGTATGCCGCCCAGCGGCCAGATGGCACCTGGCGTGCCTGGGGAAACTCCCCCGAGCTCATCGGCCTCACGGAACGTAACGGCCGCATGCTGGACGTGGACTATGATTTCCAGCCTGGCCTCTCCCGCATCATGCTCTGGATCGAGCCCGTCTCAGACGCCGAGAGACGCACGCCCACAATCGCCACCCCCACACCATCACCGAAGCCTGTTCAGAATGAAGATGATGTGGCTCAGCGGCTAAGCATGCTCGCCGCGCAGTTCCAGACCGCCTACGACCGCGACATCCTGGCCCTGCATCACACCGCCGTGGCCGAGCTGGATGGCAAATACCTCGCCGCCGTCCAGCGTGCCATGGATGCCGCCAGCTCCGCCGGCCAGCTCGATGAAGCTGTCAAACTTCGGGAAGAAATCAAACGCATCCGGGACAAGCAAGCCCTGCCCTCCTATGACTTCGAAACCCTGCCGGAGAGCCTGAAAAAGCTACGCTTCACCTACCGTGACGCACTCACCAAACTCATTGTTAGCCGCAAATCTGACTCCCAACCGCTCTATGATCGTTATGAGCAGTTGCTCGCCGATTACCAAACCGAGCTCACCCAGCAGAAGCGTCTGGACGAAGCCGTGCGCGTCAAAAAAGCCCGTGAGGACCTCTCCCACATCCGCACCCAAAATGCCCCTCCTCAAATCGGCACATCCCCAGCCCCTGCTCCCGCCACGCAGGGGATCGCTCTCTTTGACGGGAGGACTCTCAATAACTGGCGTATCGAAGGGGATAAAAGCGCCTTCAGCGTCACCGGTGGCCTCATCAAAGCCGCTCACCAAAAAGGCTCACTCATCAGCACCATCGGCCCGTGGAAAAACTTCGAGCTCAATCTCAAAGTCATGACGGAGATCAAAGGTAATAGCGGTGTCTGGATCCACACCGCGAGAAACCCCTCCGATGACAAGCCCCCGGGCGTGGAGGTGCAAATCTGCAACAACGGCATTGATACGCAAAAGACCGGCAGCCTCCACGGCATCAAACCCCTGACCAATCAACTGGTCAGCGACGGTCAGTGGTTCAGTCTGAAGATCATCGTGCAGGATAAAACCATCCGTGTCTTCCTCAACGGCACCCAAATCAACGAATGGACTCAACCTGACGGCTGGCGGCCACCGCCGAACTCCCCCAATGCCAGCCTCGGCAGCGGCAGCATCGGCCTCCAGAGCCACAGCGGCATCATCTGGTTTAAGGACATTTATATCCGCAGCCTGTAAGGCCATTCCGTGAAAGACCAGCATCAAGAAACATTGAGCCAAGGAACAAAATTGTGAGTTCCCGGTCAGGCCCTGCCGCTTTCCTCACCCCTCCAAACGTCGAACCAAGACCCCAGAACCATCCCTCTTGCTTCCCGCCCAGGTCGGGGCATCGTAGCTGCACGTGACCCAGACGCTCGACAGAAACTTCCAGACGGGCCTCGCCATCTCCGTGGCGATCCATGTGGTGTTGCTGCTGATCTTGGCCTGGGCCCTGGGCATCCAAGAGGCGCTGAGGTTTCTCCGCGAGCAACACCTGCTGGCCGAGGCGGCCAAGGCCAAAGAGGAGGAGGTGACCCTCATCTTCCCCGATCAGCTCCTGCCCCAGCCGCCCAAACCGCCCCCCCCCCCGGAAACGCAGTATTACATCCGCACCACCCAGAACGAGGCCACGCCCGTCAAGCCCTCCAGCGCCCCGTTCATCTCCGACCGCAATACCCGCGCGGGCAGTGAGAAAAACGCCGTTGCAGGCTCCACCCTGCCAATGCCCACCCTGGATGGCACCGCACCTGCGGCCAATGAACTGGCCAATCGCGACTACAAAGACGGCCAGTTTAAAAACGACAGCGCCATGGCCACGCCTCCGCCGAAGCCGGGCACGCTGCATCCCCAGCCCGTCGCCGCCGCCACACCGCCACCGCTGCCACCCATAGCTCAGGCTAAACAAGCCCCCACGCCGCTGACCCGAATGATGGCGGAAATGGATCAGCAAGCTCAGGTTCCCAACAAAAATGATCGCCTGCCCCTGGAGGTGCGCAAGCCCGACACCCTCACCATCGCCGAAGAAGCGCCCCCGGCTCCCCCCGCGCCCCAGCCGGCCCCACCGACACCTCCTCAACAGCAACCCCAGGTGCGCATGCCTGAAGAGGCCCCGCCGCCTATCGTCAAAGCGGTGCCTGTGATGGATGACCCCGTCACCCTCAATACGCCCAAACCCGAAGCGGACGCCTTTTCCCCCTTCACCCGCACGAGCAAGACGGACGGCAGCATCAACCAGGAAGGCCCCAATGCCGTCGATGCCGAAGCCACCCCGATGGGGATCTACACCCGTCAAGTCACGGACGCGGTCGGCAAAAAATGGCACCTCTATGTGCGTCTGGCGAAGGACTCCGTCACCTATGGCCGCGTTCGCTTCCGCTTTTTCGTGGACCGTAAGGGCACCCCCCAAGACCTGAAAATCCTCTCCGATGCTCGCGATGCCGACCCCCGCATGCGAGAATTGACCTTGCGAGCCATCCTGGATGCGCAAATACCTCCGATCCCCGCCGACCTCATGCCCACTCTCGATGACGGCCGGGTGAAGATCGAATATGAAGCCATTGTTTACTGACGGCATGAGCCTTGGCCCAGGCATCTCCCCAATCATTGTGAGACGATTCCTTTTGGGGCTGTCACTCTTCGGCCTGTTGGGCTTGAGCCTAGCTCTGTCCAATTGCACGTCTCCCCAGAGCTCTGAGAATAAATCTTTCAAAAAATACATGCGCCAAGTGACCGGTGCTGTGGAGGATAAGTGGCAGACGAACATCAGGCTTCGTCGAGATCCACTAAACTTTGGTCGGGTGCGCATCCGCTTTGATGTGGATCGCGAGGGCCACCCGCAAGATATCAAATTCCTCTCCAGCACCGCTGATTCCGACCTCGTGCTGCGCGAATTGACCTTGCGAGCCGTCTTGGATGCGCAAATACCTCCCATACCCGCTGACCTCCTGCCCACTCTCGATGACGGACGAGTGAAGATCGAATATGAAGCCATTGTTTACTGACCTGCTCTCCCACCTGCACCTCGCCGCAGATGCCGTCGCCCCAGGGCCGAAGCCCGGCATGCTGTCCCTGCTGTGGGATTTCCTCAGCACAGGAGGCTTCGTCATGTTCTTCATCGTGCTGTGCTCCATGGCCGCAGTCACGGTTATGATCTCCGCTTTCCTGCGCCTGAGAGATCACCTCGTGCTGCCTCAGACGGTCATTGAGCAACTGCGTAACCTGCCCAAGTATGCTGCCAAGGGAGATATCAAACCCCTGCAAGACTACCTCGCCCACGATCCCTCCCTGCTCGCCCGCCTGGGTGGCCTCGCCATCAGCGGCACCTTCTCCAGCCGTCAAGAGTGCGTGGAGACGATCACCGCCCGCGCTCGTGAGGACCTGCACCACCTGGAGCGCGGCGTCTCCGTGCTGGAGGTCATGGTCACCGTGGCCCCGCTGCTGGGCCTGCTGGGCACCACCGCAGGTCTCGTAGGCATGTTCTCCGCCTTTGGCAGCGAGGCCGGGCCAGATACTGCCACCATTGCCAAGGAAATCGGTGTGGCCCTGCGCTGCACCATCGCTGGCCTCTTCGTGGCGGTGCCCTCCGTGCTCGCCCACACCTGGTTCGTCCGCCGTCTGGATAACATCGCCGTGCGCCTGGAGTCCATCCTGCACGAGACCATCCAGACCTTCTTCGCCCACTTCGAGGTCAAGCACTCCGCCGATCCCCACCACCCCACAACCCCGCCTGCTCTTCCCACGCCCCCCGGGCCCGAGCGGCTGAGGTGAGAAGACAGATAGTCAAAGGCAGCGTGGGTCCTTACATGACCCATCCCTTAGCAAAGGAATTTTGTCTGACCGCCAACACGGCGATCAGGCATTTAATTTCTACTGGCTCTCACGGCTTCTGCGCCCGGAGCAGAGGCAGATCCACGAGAATGTTCTGGCTGCGCATCAGGGTCTCACCCACCAGCAAGGCGTCGGCCCCGGCTGCGGCGAGGCGGGCGGCGTCTTCGGGGGTTTTGATGCCACTTTCAGAGACCAGCAGGAGGTCATCTGGCACTTCCTCGGCCAGGGCCTCGGTGGTGGCCATGTCCACGGTGAAGGACTTCAGATTGCGATTGTTCACGCCAAGGATGCGCACATCGGTTTCCAGAGCGCGTTCCAATTCCGGAAGATCGTGAACTTCCATCAGCACATCGAGCTGGAAGGTGTGGGCGATGTCGAGCAGCTTGACGAGTTCGTCCTGCTTCAGTGCGGCAACGATGAGCAGGATGGCATCGGCCCCGGCGACGACGGCTTCATAAATCTGGGCCTCGTGGATGATGAAGTCCTTACGCAGGCACGGGATGTCCACCTGCTCACGCACGAGGGAGAGGTATTCCAGGCGACCTTGGAAATACTTTTCATCGGTGAGGATGGAGAGGGCCGTCGCTCCGGCTTTTTCATAGCCCTGAGCGATGGTGAGCGGGTTGAAATCTGCCGAGATGGTGCCTGCGGAGGGGGATGCGCGCTTCACCTCCGCGATCATGCCGAGGCGGGTGGGGTCCAGGCGCAGGGCATCTTCCAGGGACCGGAAATCATCCCTCAGGGTGGCGGCCGCGCGCAGCTTTTCTAGGCGGGGCAGCAGCTTCTCCACTTCGGTGCGCTTGTGCGCGATGATCTCATCCAGCTTATTCATAGAAAGAAAGGGAAAGGGGGTGCGGAAGATGGGGGCGATCTGCCGCAGTGCAAGTTGCAGCTTTACGTGAGGCCCGAGGATAAAAAGTTAGACAGTTCTTGCTCAAGGTTGCGCCCTGCGGCAGCACACCTATTTTTCCACATCGAGACTGCCCTATGATGATCGCTTCCAAACCCCTCCGCGTCGGCATCGTCGGCGCTGGTCCTGCCGGTGCCACCCTCGCCTGCTTACTGGCAAAAAAGGGGGTGGATGCTGTGTTCTTCGACGATGGCAAGCGGCCTGACATGGTGGTGGGAGAGTCCCTGGTGCCACGGCTGGTGAATGTCTTCCGTCATCTCGGCATCGAAGAGGAGGTGGCTAAGCTCGGCACCTACAAGCCCGGGGTGACGTGGATCTTCGATGAAAATGACGCCCTGGAGCTGTCCTTCACAGCCATGCGCGGGGTGCTACCCACCTACGCCTACAACGTCCCCCGGCGTGAGTTTGATGATCTCGTCCATGAAACCGCACTCAAGGCCGGAGCCCGCTTCATCCCCTGCGATGTGAAGCTGCAGGTGGGCACCACCGAGCGTGGTGAAAAGGTGCCGCGCCTGAGCCCTGAAACACTGGCCCTGGTCCCCGACTGGAAAGGCCAGCAGCCGGATCTGCTGGTGGATGCCAGCGGCCGCCGTCGTCTCTTTGCCAAGCTGCTGGGCATCAAAGCCGCCATCGGTGACCGCAAGGACGTCTCTCACTTCGCTCATTACGAAAACTGCGAGATGCCGAAGCCGGAAGGCCAAGCCGTGATCACCCGTCTGAAGCACGGATGGTCCTGGCGCATCCCTCTGCGCAATGCCTTGAGCATCGGTGTGGTGTTCGATAAAGAACACGCCAAGCAATACGGGAAGACCCCCGAGGAACAGCTCGAGGCAGTGATTGATCAGAACAAGCCCCTGGCCGAGGCCTGCATGAAGCGTAAGCGAATCACGCCAGTGACCACCTATGCCAACTATCAGCTCATCTCCGAGCAAGCCCATGGCGATGGCTGGGTCTGCGTGGGAGATGCCTTTGGTTTCGTGGACCCCATGCTCTCCCCCGGTCTGTGCATGGCCATGACCTCTGCTGAGGAATTGGCCGAGGCCATTGTTAAAAATCGCCCCGGCAACTGGGATCGCGCCTTCCAGAACTATCTCGATTGGTTCCGCGATATGCTCTGCGCGTGGCAGGAACTGGTGGATCTCTTCTACGGGGGCCATATCTTTGCCCTCCAGCGCACCGGCACTCGCATGTCTCAGATGTTCCCGGGCAAGATCAGCATGATCATGCAGCGTCACTTTGAGAAAAACATCTCCGGCATGGCAGGTGGTGGCCTCACCAACCACCCCTACAGCCGCAATCTCCTCCGCTTCATGACCCGCTTCGCCATCTACGACGAAAACCCGGCGGACTATGCGGTGGTGTAAGATGGAACCTCAAAGTCGTTCCGTTGGAGTCAACTGAACGACTTGCTAGGCATGGCGTCTTTCTTCTTCCAAAACGCCAGCCACACCCCGCCGATCAGCCCCCAGAGGCCAAGGGCGGCGAAACCGAGGAGGGAGACGGCCAAGGCGTGGGCGGCATCCCAATGGGGCTGATGGCCTAACCATTCCACCAGCAGTCCCTCCCTAACGCCAATGCCACTGATAGTCACGGGCAGAGAGGCGATGAGATCCACCACCGGCATCAGCCCCAGCATCTGAGGTAAAGACACATGAGCCCCTAGCGCGTGAGCCGCTGCCCAGTAGGCCGCATAGGCGCAGGCGGTGCCTAGCGTGGAGATGGCGAACCCCGAGAATAACCAAGGATGCCGAAAGGTGCCCGCGTAGATCGAAGCCGCCCGCTGGGAGATCCAGCGTAGGCCAGGAATGTGCTGAAAGAGCCGCTGGATCGGAGGCTCCATGATCACACCCAGACCCAAGAAGGTGGCCAGACCAAAGAACCAAAGGGAAAGGTCGGCCGCCTTCAGCACCCCTTCAGACAGACCAGAGTGCTTGGCGAAAAAGAGATACAGCAGCATGCCGCCAAAGAACCCACCCACGTGGTCCAGCAGCAGCGAGCCCAGAATGGCACCCCGACGCTCAGGAAACCGGCGGGATAGCAACAGCAGGCGAATGCCATCTGCGCCAATGGGACCCAGAAAGTAGAGATTGAAGAAATCCGCAAACAGGGTCAGACGCAGCAGTTCTGGATAACGGGCGCGCACCTCATACACCCTCAGAAACCACCACCACCTGCCTGCCCACCCGAGCACTGAGATGCCTCCTAGAGCAAACGCCAGCAGCAGCCAGCGCAGATTCATGGCTGACCAGGAAAGCGCCTGAAGCTGATGCGCATCCAGACGAGTCCATACCCAGATCAGCAGCGCTAGGGCCAGGCCGATCCGCAGTGTCAGAAAGACTCGTCTCCGCCAGTCGGGTTTACTTGCTTCAGACTCCATTTCTCCCGTCATAGGTGGGGCATTACCACTCTGCAAGCAGGGACCTCGGCACTCCATCATCTCCAGAAGACGGGTAAATAAATATCAAATTCAGGCAATTTTCCCGAAATGATAACTGGTCTCAGGTGACGAAATGGACACAGTAGTGAGATGCTCTCGAACGCTCCTCGCCCCTCTTATTGTCAGCCTCTCCCTAAATGGCTCTCTTATGGCGTGCCCGTTTTCATGATGGTGTATCCCTTTCTCCTTTTGATACCCGCATTGAACTGGGAAAAGGAATTGAATCGTGAATACGGGTTGATGGAAAACCTCACGGTGCTGTTTCTGCTCTCCGCCTTCATCCTGTTTCTGCGTGCCATTCCGCGTGGTCTGGGGCCTCTACACAAGGTCTGGCTCATCATCCTAGCTCTGGGAGCCTTCGTGTTCTTGGGGGAAGAAATCAGTTGGGGGCAGCACTACTTTGGCTGGTCCACTTCCGAAGGTTGGCAAGAGGTCAACCGCCAACGCGAAACCAATCTACATAACCTCACCGGTGGCGTGGAGTTCTTTTTCACGAAGGTGCTGCGCAATGCCCTTTCCACGGGTTGTATCGTCGGTGGTTTGCTCATTCCATGGCTCTACACCCGGCTCGGTCTCACCTTTGCCACAAAGGACATGCGCTCCCACAAGATCCAGTTCTGGCTGTGGCCCTCCATCCGCTCGGCCTTGGTCGGCATCTTGGTCAATACCATCGGGGTTCCGGCTAAAATCGCCAACCACTTCGAGATGGCCATCCCGGGCTACTACGGCCTGCAATCTGGCGAGCTGAAGGAAGCCCTGATCGCTCTTTTCATCCTCCTCTATGCCGTGGCGAATTGGATGGTGGTGAAGCAATTCCAAAACAACCCCGCCTAAGCTCTTGCAGCCGACGCGGCGTGCATCACCTTGCAGTCCCGCCATGTCTGAAAAAACCATTTTCCAGAAGATCATCGATCGCGAGATCCCTGCACCGCTGGTGTATGAAGATGATCTCGTCGCCGCTTTCAACGACATCAATCCCCAGGCCCCTATCCACGTGCTGATCGTGCCGAAGAAGCTGATCCCACGCGTGGGAGAGGCCGTGGCGGAGGATCAGGCAACCCTGGGAGCTCTGTTCCTGGCCGCAGGGAAGATCGCGGACAAGCTCGGCGTCAAAGATCGCTCCAGGGGCTTCCGCCTCGTCGTCAATCACGGTCATGATGCGGGGGAAACCGTGCCGCACCTGCACATGCATCTGCTGGCAGGTCGCGACCTCGCCTGGCCTCCAGGCTGAAGACCGCTGAAAAAATCTCGTCTCTGGCGCAACTTTCGCTGCTGGACTCTGTTTGACTCCCTGAGACAACACACTGGAACCTGCCATGGAACCCCTCAGCCCCAACGATCCGCTCTGGAAAGTGCTTGGCCAAACCAAGCGGGTGGAGGTGCGCCCCAACTTCACGCAGAACGTCGTGCGTATGGCCCGCCAGACCCCGCAAGATCGTGGCTGGCTGGCCCGGCTGAAGAGCTGGTGGCAGGAGAAACAGGAAGTCGGCACGGCCGCCACCTGGACCTGGGCAGCCGCCGCAGCGGCGATCGCCCTAACAGCTAGCGCCGTGTTGTTCACGCCTGCGGCTTCCGAGGAGTCCTCGGCGAACCTCGCGGCAGTCACGAACCCTGCCCCTGTCCCTATCTCCAGAGCTGAGATTGCCTCGGTTGAAAAAGCCGAGCCCGCTTCGACGGTGGCCACTGCCGAGGTAGACTTCCCGCTTATGCCCGGCTTTGAAACCGAATGGCAGAATCTGGAACAGATGGGCGATCTCCTGGCGGTGCATGACACCTCCCTGCTGACGGATTCGGAGATCAATCTCTTGTTTTACTGATCCACCGAAGTTCAAACAACGCAGGGATACCGAAACGCAGCACAGACGGCTGCATACTCCCCTGCAAAGCGGCACGACACCTGCCGTAATTTAGGGATGGCCGTTGCTGCTGCTCCCACGAAGGTCCGCCACTCCATCCTCACTGTCACCACCCTGGCGGCGTTCCTGATGTATCTGGACCGCGTTTGTCTAGCATGGATCGTTGGCTCAACCTCATTCAAGGAGAATCTGCATGTCACCGAAACAGAGATGGAATGGGTCAAAGGTGCCTTCTTTTGGGCCTATGCTCTAGCTCAGGTTCCTGCAGGATGGCTCAGCGACCGTTTCGGTGGACGCATCTTGATGACGATTTACATCGCCACATGGTCGCTATTCACCCTGGCTACGAGTTTCTCATTGGGTTTTACCACACTATTTTTGGCCCGGCTCGGCTGCGGGCTAGCTGAAGCCGGAGCTTATCCGACGAGTAGCAGTTTCATGACCAAATGGGCGCATGTGGAATCACGTGGATTGGCGAGCAGCATCATTTCCATGGGAGGGCGTATCGGTGGTGCCCTGGCCCCCTGGCTAACAGCCACCGTTATTCTGAGTCTGGGCGATTGGCGCTGGGCTGGCTGGATCTACGGTGTTGCCGGCATCGGTGTGGCAGTCCTTTTCTGGGCGGTCTATCGGGAGCACCCCAAGATGCACCCAGGTTGCAATGATAAAGAGGTGGCTCTACTGGCGAAAGGGCGGGGTGAATTTTCCTGTGCAAAGCCCCCCCCGCGACGCTTCCCCTGGGCACCGGTACTGCGCAGCGGGAACCTATGGTTAATGAATGCCTATCAGTGCCTCACAAATATTGGGTGGGCCTTTTTGATTCTTTCGCTGCCGGACTATCTGACAAAGGCAGTGGGTTTGAGCGAAAAAGAAACGGGAACCATCTCAACTCTGGCTCTGACAATCGGCATCGCTTCCTTACCCTTGGGGGGGATTTTGACGGACTACTGCACTCGCAAAATGGGACATCGTTGGGGGCGCCTCCTGCCACTTTCCATGACACGATTTCTCGCTGCTGGGAGCTATCTATGGGCGTTGAGTCTGGATACACCTCTTGCACTGGCGATCGCTTTTGGAGCCGTCGCCTTCTTTGCTGACCTAGCCCTGCCCGCTACCTGGGCTACCATGCAAGATATCAGTGGACGCCATCAGGCACAGCTCTTCGGGTGGTCCAATATGTGGGGCAATTTTGGAGCAGCGATCCAGCCGAAGCTCTTCGCCTTTATCCTCCTGAGTTTTGATCACAATCACGATTACCAGGAGGGCATTTACCTTTGTGCCATTGCTTTTGCTTTGGCTGGATTCTTGGCTCTCGGTATTAATTCGCAGCAACCCGTGATCAAAGAAGACACGATGTAATGTCAGCTTTAACGGCCCCGAAAAAATGATTCTCGGTCACGTTCTTTTTGGCCTAGCACTCTCCCCTGTCTTCATCGCGCTCATCAACAAACACCTTGATGCCAATGCCGATTGGCATGAAGCCCTGTATTTTTGCGCAGCAGCCTTCGTTATCTCTGGACTCCATTGCCTGGGACTCGATGCCGCACGCTCGGTCGCCTGAGATTCGAATCCCAACCCGCCATGCTCAGATTACTCCTCGCCGCAGCGCTCTGCCTCCCCCTTTTCACACACGCAGCCGAGCGGCCTAACGTCATCTTTGTTTTTTGCGACAACCTGGGCAATGGCGATGTGCGCTGCTTCAATCCCGAAACGGTGCATCGCACTCCGCACCTGGACCGAATGGCCAGCGAGGGCATGCGCTTCACCAGCTTATACTCCGCCAGTGGTGTTTGCACACCCAGCCGCGCGGCCTTGATGACCGGGTGTTATCCTTATCGCTTGGACATGCATGTCAGTGACAAGGGCGGACTCGTGCTGCAACCCGTCGCCGCCAAGGGCCTCAACCCCACGGAAACGACCCTAGCGGAGGTGATGAAGAGTGCTGGTTATGCCACCATGATCATTGGCAAATGGCACCTGGGAGATCAGCCCGAGTTTTTCCCCACCCGCCAAGGCTTCGATCACTTCTTCGGCATCCCTTACAGCGATGACATGACGCGGGATAAGCGACCTGAAGAATGGCCCGAGCTTCCGCTCATGCGTGATGAAAAGGTAATCGAGGCACCAGTGGATCGCGACTATCTCACTCAACGTTATACTGAGGAGGCCATCCGCTTTATCGAAGCTCAAAAAGACGCTCCTTTCTTCCTTTACCTGCCCCATGCCATGCCGGGCAGCACCGCTGATCCCTACGCCAGCCCGGCCTTTAAAGGCAAATCCGCCAATGGTCACTGGGGTGACAGTGTGGAGGAATTGGATTGGTCCATGGGCGAGATCCTCGCGGCCCTGAAGCGACTGAAGCTCGACGAGGAAACCTTGGTCATCTGGACCTCCGACAATGGCGCTCCACGCCGCCAGCCGCCGCAAGGCAGCAACGCCCCCTATCAAGGCTGGGGTTACGACACCAGCGAAGGGGCCATGCGCGTGCCCTGCATCGCCCGCTGGCCCGGCCATGTGCCTGCTGGCAAGGAGTGCAGAGAACTCGCCTCCATGCTGGACATTCTGCCCACCCTGACCTCCCTCATCGGTGCCGCACCGCCCACCGTACCGATTGATGGTCACGATATTTCACCTCTATTGTTAGGTCAAAAGGACGCCCACTCACCCACCGATAATACCGGCTTCTTCTTTTACCATGGTGATCAGCTCCAGGCCGTGCGCAGTGGTCCATGGAAGCTCTACCTGCCTCTGGAGTCCAAACGCGTGAATGCCAAAAAGCAGGCCTCGTCCCCGCTCAAGCTCTTCAACGTGCGCGATGATGTCACCGAGCAGAACGAAGTCGCCACAGCGCATCCTCACATCGTCGCCCGCCTCAAGAAACTGGCAGACGGCGCGCGGGAAACCATCGGCGATGCAGGCCAACCCGGCACAGGGCACCGCACCGCAGGTTGGGTGGAAAAGCCGAGTGGGCGGAGGTTGTAATTGCCCTGGGACCTATTTTGCCCGCAGCCAGGCGCGCCAGTGCGGCACCAGCCAGAGCACAATGAGCAGGATCCACAATGTGCCCACGCAGCAAGCGAGGCCCAGGCTGGAGATGCCCCGATTCCCTGCAAAGAACAGGCTGGCGAAGCCGATGACGGTGGTCATGCCAGAGAAGAAAACGGCCTTCCCAGTGGTAGCCTGCACATGACGGATGTCATTGCCAGATCGTTTCAAGGCCAGCAGCAGGTGAATGCCATAGTCAATGCCAGTGCCTAGCAGGAGAGGGATCGCCGCAAGGCTGGCGAGGTTCCATCCCTGCTCCAGCAAGCTCATCGTCGCGGCCAGAGCACCGAGGCCTCCACCTAACAACAAAATGGATAACAAGAGATCCTTCACACTGCGGAAGGTCACCAAAAGAGTGAAGGCGATGATGCCCATGATGGGTAGCAGTTGCTGATTCAAATCATGCTGCACCAGTGTGGAGAGCGCACGACCCAATGTCTCCCAGCCAGCCACCCAGGCTCCAGTATCCGGGGTCAGCAGGGCCTGCACAGCCGCCAATTTATCGCGATCCGGCAGACCGGGCTTACCCGTGACACTCACCGAAGCCAGCGCTACGGCTTGCCCGGGCTGCATACCACCTTTGACCGCACGTTCACCCGTGGCCAGCAGTCGGCTCAACACAGAGCCTGCAGCGGCGGTGGTTTCATCCTGTGGCCAGGGGCCTTTCAAAGCAGGCTCCCAGACACTGCAGACACTGCGCAACAGGGCGGCAGCGGCATCGGCAAAGCCTGCAGCATCGATCTCTTTCTCCAGACGCGGACGCTCCGCCAGCAACCACTGGATGAACTCACGATTGTCCTGCTGGGCGGCTGGATCTCCGATGAGCAGCGTGGGCATGGCCTGACGCACCAGCGTGCCATCCTTCACCGCAGCGGCCAACTTGTCCGCCAGCTTCTGCGTGCGAGCACGCAGTTCTTCGGTCGGCCCGGTGATCAGCACCGGCAGGCTGGCTTCATTGAGTTGTCCCAAGCGATCCTGCACCCATTGCAGGGTATCCATGGCTTCGCTGTTGGAGGGTCTCAGAGTCTCAGCACTGGTTTGAAATTTGGGCAACCCCTTCACCGCAAAGATGCCTGCCATACCCCCGAAGAGAAGCAAGGTGGCCACGATGGCCAGCCCATGCTTGGCAGGCTGACCGGAGGGCTCCACCACCGTGTTGGGCGGCTGTTTACCGGCGGCAAACTTGGGCGCAAAAGTAAGCATCACGCCCAATCCCACCAGCACACCAACGGCCACGAGCAAGCCCAGTTCGGACAGGCCCGGCAGCCCGCTGAAAAGGAGCGAGAGGAACACCGTGGAGGTGGTGCAGGCACCTGCGACAATGCCAGGTGCCGCCAGTTTTCTAAGCCCCTTGGAATCCAGATGCGGATGCTGCCGCGACTCCTGAATGATGAGCACGGCGTAGTCCACAATGATGCCGAGCACGATGGCTGCGAAACCCAGGCTCATGATGGAGAGTTTACCCACCAGCAAGCCGCCCGCGCCGAGCGTCAAGATCATGCTGAGCATCAGCAGTCCCTGAATCCACAGCAGTGGTTTCAGGCGGCGGAACATGACCCAGAACAAGACGGCAATGAGCACCTCCGTCAGACCCACCGTATTCGACATGTCTTTCTCAATGCCTGCGCCGATCTCCGATTGAAACGCAGGCTCGCCGGTATAACGAAGGATGAGTTTATTCTCCGGGTCTTGATCCTGACGCCATTGAGCGATCTCGGCTTTCATTTGATCCAGCCAAGCCGCGGCAGACTTGTAATTGCTCACACTCTGAGCGGGCGTCACCAGCAGCAGGCGGAAGAGACCATCCTCGGAGACCAAGCCAAACATGGACCCCTCCAGGGCACTCATGGCGGAGGCATCCAGACTGTCCAGCAGGCCCAGGGGATCGTAGGACGCACGCTGCACCTTCTCGGCATCCAGCGAGCCTGCCACGGTTTGTAGAGACTGTTGCAGCTTGGCCTTCGCCCCATCGCCCGTCAGTCGCTCGCGCACGGCTTTGAGCTGCGCCGGGTCGGTGTTTTGCAGGGCCCAGGCCATGAGCGCCGCCCCGGATTGCGCCTGCTGCTCCATGGGCTGCGCCCAGCGCACTTCCTTCACCAGATCGGTGCGTTTCTCCAGCCGCTCCGCCAAGGTGGTCATGGCGTCTTCCGCCAGGGCATCATCCTCCGCCTGCATAGCGATGAGCAGATCGCTCCCGCCCGAGAAACCATCCCGCAGCAGCCGCAGGGCCTTCACCTCGGGCAGATCCTCTGGCAGCGTGCCCAGAATATCCGTCTCCAGACGCAGACGCAT
Organism: Prosthecobacter debontii; assembly: GCF_900167535.1. NCBI lineage: Bacteria > Pseudomonadati > Verrucomicrobiota > Verrucomicrobiia > Verrucomicrobiales > Verrucomicrobiaceae > Prosthecobacter > Prosthecobacter debontii. Next base: position 36,620 of record NZ_FUYE01000009.1, on the reverse strand, counting down.
GAAACCTGCGACGACGAGCAGCAGGAGAAAGAGAGCTAGAACCCAGGGTTTAGAAAAAAGCGCGCGCATGGTGGAGGGCTACGCCCATGAAAGGGCGGCTAACGAGTCCTGGCAAGCTCAAGCAAGCAGGATGACCAGAGGTCGGCAAGCGTATCCACTCTCTTTGCTCGTCCCCCTTCCTTTTGAACAAAATCACGTCTCCCTTTAAAAAAATCCGTATTATGACTCGTATGACCACTCCGCAGGATCTTCTACAACTTACTCCAGACACCACCTTGGCCCAGGTGTTGAAAGGCTACCCGGGGGCTCAAAGAGCGCTTTTTGGACGTTATCACATCGGTGGCTGCCAGAGCTGTGCTTTTAGCCCGACGGAAACATTAGCCCAACTCTGTGCCCGTAATGATAATCTTCCGGTATCAGAAGTCATTCAGCACATCCAAGACAGCCATGAAGGCGATGTGAGCCTGCAGATCTCCCCGGCTGACTTTGCTTCCTTGCGCAAGGAGACCCCTGACCTCAAGGTCCTAGATGCCCGTACACGGGAGGAACACGAAGCGGTGCACATCTCGGGTTCCCTCTTGATGACCCAGGAAGTGGTTCAGGATGCCTTTTCCAATTGGGATAAAAACGCTCCCCTTGTGCTCTATGATCACACAGGCTCTCGTTCTCTAGATGCCGTCGCTTATTTTATCGGGCATGGCTTCACCCAAGCGAAATGCCTAACTGGTGGCATCGACGCCTACAGCCGAGAGATTGATCCCAGCCTGCCTCGCTATCACATCGAAATGGAGGCTTAATGCGCAGCGTCAGCATGGTCACTTCATCGACCGTTTTCTCTACCTGTCAGATCTGGCCGCAACATTGGTGGAAACCGCTGCATGAAGCCCATGCGGCCCGAGTTGCGGAGCAAGCGGACGCCTTCGTCCAACGCCGCAGTCGGCAGCAGAAGCATCCTGTTCACGACTTTCTTTTTACCTATTACAGCTTCTCTCCCGCTAAGCTAAAACAGTGGCTCCCGCCACTCGGTGTTGCCATCGAGATCGAGGAGCCTGATCTGTTGCAGATGCCTTGGCTCACCGGAGAGCGGTTTCTCCGAAATGGCAATTCAGTCACCTTGGATGGCACCCAGGTTTCGCCGCACCTACGAGACCTAGCACGATGGGTGGCTGTGCTTTGTGCGAATGTCTTGAAGCGTTCTCAACACTTCCGCTGCTATGGGCTCCACGAATGGGCCATGGTCTATCAGCAATCTCGAGAAGAGATCCGCCACAGCGGCTATGAACTACGTTTAGCCCCCACAGAACTTGCTAAATTCGTTGAGTCTCAGAGCATTGGCTGCTCACATTACGACGCCTACCGTTTCTTCACACCTGAAGCACGCCCTTTGAATCTGCTGAATCCGACGCTAGACACCCGGCAGGAGATGGAGCAAGGCGCTTGTCTGCATGCAAATATGGATCTTTACAAATGGTCTGCCAAGCTCTGGCCATGGATCGGCAGTGATCTCGTCGGCCGCGCCTTCGAGCTAGCCAGTCAGGGTCGTGATTTGGACATGCGCGCCAGCCCCTATGACTTACGCCATCTGGGCTACGAAGCCCTATGCATCGAAACTGAAGAAGGCCGCCAACGTTATGAACAGGAACAACGTGCGTTGGCAGCCAAGGCCACACCGCTCCGAGAAGAACTACACATGGCTGCGCTCAAATTGGGCAATGGGGGTTTGATCAGTTCATCTTGAATATCAGGAAGAGACTTTCACGGGGATGCGTTCTCTACCGAACGACTGTGGCTAAAGCTCATGAGAGAAATCAGGCGCAACGGCCAACCTCACCCAAGGTTTAAGAGGATTTGATCCGACTTTCTATGATCGGTGCCCATGCCCAAGGCTATTGCCATTTTTCTCCGGCCTCTTCTCCCTATCCCCCTCGACAGTTTCTAGGCTTTACACTGAGATTAAAAATCGCTAGCCTCCGTTCATGCTCTCGCAGGGCTATCCCTCGCTGATTTCAGTTTCTTCCGAGTGCATTTCTGACCCCCCTACATGAAAACGATCCTCCAACGTCTTTTGGTGGTGGCTGCTCTATCGGCTTTTGGCATCGCGACTTGGTTGTGGCTGAACGGTGAGAGAACAGTTAGCCCTCCTATTGATCCCCTGAGAGAGAAAGCCGCAGTTGCCACCGTCGCGACGGTCCAAGGTAAAGAACAACGGATGGAGGACTCGCTGTTTTCTCGTCCAGGGCGGGCCCCGAGTCGTCTCTCAGCGGCGGGTTTAGCCCAAGCTCAGGTGAGTGGCCGGGAGATCAAGATCTCGGGCTCTGACCCCGAGCAGCCAAATCTCGGGAGAAAAGATCGCTATGCGGGCAAGGAAGTGCTGGAGGAGAAAGAAACCGTCCAGCAGGTGCAGGGCCTGACCCAGGTGGAGCGGGTGCGGCTGGTGCGTGATCCATCCTTCAAATACCCCCTTGTCCGGGTGGTGGATGAGCTGGTGCGGAGCCCACAGGGAGATCGCCTCGTGCGTCAGGTGGCCATGGTGGGGGATCATGTGCTGGTGAAACCGCAGCAAGCTGACATGAGTGAGGCGGCCTTACTGGAGCAACTCCAGGCACAGGGCGCAACCCTGCGGAAAAAAATGCCTGCCTCGGGTAACTGGCTCGTGGCTTTTTCCCCTGCGACGCTGGATACGGTGCCTGACATGGTGGCACGCATCAGCGCCATGAAGTCTTTCGTTCGCTATGCCGAGCCGGACTACATCATGAGCGCCAATGCGGTGCCTAACGACAGCTCTTTCAATCTGCTCTGGGGCATGAACAACACAGGCGAGTCAGGCGGCGTGGTGGATGCGGATATCGATGCTCCTGAAGCCTGGAATCTGGCCACGGGCAGTGCCTCGGTGAAAGTGGCGGTGATCGATTCCGGCATTGATCAAACTCACCCTGATCTGGTGCCAAATCTCTGGACCAATCCGGATGAAATCGCCGGTAACGGCGTGGACGATGATGGCAACGGCTACGTGGATGACGTGCACGGCTGGGATTTCGTCAATAGCGATGCCAATCCCACCGATGACAATGGACATGGCACCCACTGTGCAGGCACCATCGGCGCAGTGGGAAACAATGGCAGCGGCGTGGCGGGCGTATGCTGGAATGTCTCACTCATCGGTTTGAAGTTCCTGGATGCTTCTGGCAGTGGCTCACTCACTGATGCTGTGGAGGCCATTGCTTATGCCACCCAACTCGGGGTGACCCTGACCTCCAACTCCTGGAGCGGCGGAGATTATGCTCAGGCCATGAAGGACGTCATTGATGAGGCCGGTGAAGCGGGTGTGCTGTTTGTGACCGTGGCGGGGAATAGCAGCAACAATGTGGAGTCCTTCCCTGAATATCCAGGCAGCTACACGAGCGGAAACTTAATCGCCGTCGCTGCCACGACTTATCAGGAGACGCTGGCGGATTTTTCCAACTATGGCGCGGTTTCGACGGATCTGGCGGCTCCCGGACAGGACATCTACAGCACCGTGCCGGGCGGAGGTTATGGCTACAACAGCGGCACCTCCATGGCCTGCCCGCATGTCGCGGGAGCTTGTGCCTTGGTGAAGTCTTTCAAACCAAGTCTCACGCATCTTCAGGTCAAAGACATCATCTTGAAATCCGTGGACAGTATCCCGGTTCTGGCTGGCAAGAACGTCACGGGGGGGCGGCTGAATGTGTTCAATGCGCTCCTGGCCAGCGATGACATGCTGGTGACGCCTGGCAGTGCATTGGTGGCCACAGGCCCGCTCGGCGGACCATTCACTCCAACGAGTCAAACCTACACGATCACCAATTACACCCAGCAGAACGCCGTGTGGACCGCCAGTCTGGATCAGCCCTGGGCCACGCTTTCAGCGACCAGTGGGACCCTCTCGGCGGGAGAAAGCATCAAGGTCACTGTGAGCCTGAATGAGCAGACGGAGCAACTCACCGCAGGCAATCAAACGGCGACACTCACCTTTACCCATACCGGCACAGGCCGCAGCCAAACCCGCCCCGTGACGGTGGTGGTGAATCCTGACACCATCTACACGGAGCCTCTGGATGCCGATCCAGGCTGGACGCGCACGGGGCAATGGCAGTTCGGCGTGCCACAGGGATTGGGGGGCACCAGCTTTGGTTATCCTGACCCGAAACGTGGCGCCACGGGCAGCCACGTCTTTGGCATCAATTTGGCTGGGGATTACTCCACCAGCACCGGTGCCGCTCAGTATCTGACGACGGGGCCGATCAATCTTTCCCGTTATCAAAATACGCGGCTCAAGTTTCAACGTTGGTTAAACTCTGACTACCAGACCTGGGTGTATGCTACGCTGGAAGTCTCCACCAACGGCAGCACCTGGACACCTCTATGGAACAACGGCACGGATGCCTACAACGATGGGGCCTGGACGCCGGTCGAATACGATCTCTCCGCCTATGCCGATGGCCAAGCTCAAGTGTATCTGCGCTGGGGGCATCAGGTGGCCAGCTTCGGGGCGTATCCTTACTCCGGGTGGAACATTGATGATGTGCAGATTCAGGGTGTGCCGAATGTGAAGCTGGCGCTCACTCTGCCTGAGTCCGTGACGGAAGGTGGTGCCGCAGGCCAGGGCACCATCACCGTCACACCCGCCCCCTCCACCAATCTGTCGGTCACCCTCACCTCCAGTCGCCCCGGTGAAGAAGTCAGCGTGCCAGCGACTGTCTCCGTCCTCTCTGGTCAGACCCAAGCCATCTTTGCTGTCACGCCTCTCCAGGATAACTTCAAGGATGGAAGTCAGAAGGTCACTCTCACCGCCACAGCAGTCGATTACCCCACAGGTAGCGCGAGCCTCCTGGTGCATGATGACGAGCAGGATCAGCTTTTCCTCCTGCTGCCTGCCAGCCTGCCGGAGGGCAGTGGGACAGTCACCAATCAGGCGACGATCAGCATCAATGATCCCGCTCCAACAGACCTAACCGTTTACCTGAGCTCCAATGACCTGACGGAAGTGCAAGTGCCCGCCAGCGTCACGATTCCTCAAGGCGAAGTTGGGGTATTTTTCCCTCTCAGCATTCAGGATGATCCCAGCATTGATGGGCCGCAAACCGTGACCGTCACAGCGTCCGTCGTCAATTGGCCGAGCAGGCAGAGTACGATGATCGTGACAGATAATGAAGCCTCCGTCATCACCCTCACCCTTCCCGCCAAGCGCCTGGAGAGTGCCGGATTACTGCCTAACCAAGGTCAAGTCAGCGTCCCCGGTCTCGTTCCCGCCCCCCTAACGATCAGTCTGACAAGCAATCGGCCCCAAGACCTCATCGTGCCTGCCAGTGTGACCATTCCTGCGGGCAGCTCCGACGCTACCTTTGCCCTGCATCCTCAGGACGATGCGGTGGTCGATGGAGATCCAACGGTGGAAATCACAGCCAGCAGTCCCAACTTCACATCTGCCAGGGCAACGATAATCATTGCCGATGATGAAGTGCCGGCCCTGCCGAGCGATCCCTTCCCCTCGGCAGGCCAAATCAGTGTCTCCCCCTCCAGCCCGCTGGTTTGGAGCTATGATCACCACAGCGGCGCTGCGCCCACCAGCTACCGAGTCTATTTCCGGACCGGAGATGGCCCGGAAGATTTGCTCGGCACCACCGTGGAGCCGTATTGGGCGCTGACCCTGCCCAAGCTCCAGCCCAGCACCACTTATCACTGGCGGGTCGTGGCCCTGGCAGGTGCGGGCAGCCGCAATGGCCCTTCCTGGACCTTCACGACCGTGACTCCAGGTCCGCTGCATCACTATGCCTGGGATCCACTGCCTGAAGTAGTGGCGGTAGGGGTGCCTTTTCCAGTGCGGGTGACCGCCGTGGATGCCTATGAGATCCCTGTGACAGGCTATCGACGACAGGCGCAATTGACCGCGCAAATCCAGCAACCTGAATCCACCACCGGCACCGGCAGCTATCCATGGATTTACCCCCTCTCCACCAGCTATCACGATGTGCGCATTCAGAGCATCTACCGCCCAGAGGAAGCCGGTCCTGCAGGCCAGCTCACCGCCTTGGCCCTAAACCTCGGCACCGTGCCGGGACAAACCCTCACCAACTTCACCATCCGCATGCGTCATACCACGAAGACGGATTACCTCAGCGGAGGGTTCACCTGGGAGTCGGATTGGACCACGGTTTACAGTGCGGATCAAACGCTCTCCGCCACCGGCTGGGTGTGGTTCACCTTCACCACGCCGTTCGATTACGATGGCACGCAGAACCTGATGGTGGACTTCAGCTTTAACAACACCAGCTACAGCACGGACGGCACCACCCGCACCACCATCATCAGTGACTACCGCACCCTGGCTTACCGCACCGACAGCAACTATGGAGATCCTTTGTCATGGTCTGGGAGTTCGCCAACGGCCGAGGCCTACAACGGTCTGCCCAATCTGCGTCTTCAACGCGCCAGTCAGCCTCTGGCCCTGACCCCCACCACGACCACCCCCTTTAACCAAGGAAGCTGGAGCGGCCAAGTCACGCTCCAGGCGGCAGGTGTGGATGCGCAACTTGTGGTGACGGACACCGTCGATAGCGCCGTCACCTCCAGCTCTTCCGCCATAGATGCCATCGCGGTGGAGGCCTTCACCCTGGCCACTGAGCCCACCTTTACCGGGGGCACGAGCAATCAGATCAGTGGGGCGGCGCTCAGCGCAGGCCACCTGTATGAGATTCAGCGCGCCACCCAGCCTAACTTTAACGATGCCGTCTCTAGCGGCCCCCTCAACACGCCGGAGCATCTCTTCACAGGGCTCAGTGACGGTAAGCTCTACTACTACCGAGGTCGGGGCGTGAAAGAGGGTGCCTCAGGCCAATGGTCAGTGGTCGAGCGTTCCACTCAGGATGCCACTGCGCCCTTGTTTAACTTTGAGCGTGCGAGCGACGGCATCACCCTGCTCAGCAGCCTCGACCTCATCGGCAGCACCACCGATGCCACCAGTGGCGTTGCCAGTCTAGAGATCAATGGCACCCCCTTCACACCAGGTGCCTTTACCACTCCGCTGACTCTGACGGATGGGCTCAATAACGTCACCCTCACCGCTACGGATAACGCCACCCCACCGAACACCCGCAGCATCACCTGGACCGTCACCCGCATTCCAGATCTGGATCTCGATGCCGATGCCAATGGCCTCTCTGGTCTGCTGGAATATGCCTTCCATGCAAATTCCTCTTCGGCCTCCGCGTTACCGACGCTCAGCACGGCTTTGCATCCCGAGACTCATAGGGCGCACCTCATTCTTCGCTACCGCCGCCTCATTACCCCACCCTCGAATCTAGTCTATGACATTGAGACGAGCTCAGGACTGGAGGATTGGGTTCTGGCGGACTCTACCACAGCGGAAGTGCTCTCCACCACGCCCACGGGCGATGGTTTTACGGAGTTAGTGACGGTGCGTATCAACCCTTCCTTGGAAGGCCAAATTCGAAGATTCGCACGCCTCAATGTTCGCACTTTGACCCCATAACGAGCCGCTCAATAAAACAGGCGGAGCCTGTGGGCTCCGCCTGCAAATGTCGAACCCAAATGAGTTCTAGACCGGGCACCGAAAACCTAACAAAAAGTTAATCAGTCTTTCTTGCCATTCAGATTTTCAGTACTGGCTTCCGTGCTCCCAGTTGTGCTGCCTGGGGTACCTGGGCCTGTGCCGTTACGGCCTGCGCTGGTCGAACTGCTGGCATCACGACCTTCATCGGGGTTCACTGGGGAAATGCGGGCAAATTCGTCGGGGCTGAGGATACCGTTGTTATCGATGTCCAGAGCTTGAAAACGTTGCTGAGGTGTCATCGTCTGCTCGGTGCGGCTGCGGTCGGCATCATTGTCCTTTCCGACGATGCCACCCGTGCTACCGGTCGTACTGCCAGGGGTGCCTGGACCTGTACCATTGCGGCCGACGCCAGTAGAACTGCTAGCATCACGGGTAGGATTGGGGATGACGGGCGAAAAGTTGGCAAACTCGGCCTGAGAAAGACCACCGCTGCTGTCGGCATCCAATTTGCCGAATTGTTCACGAGAACTCATGGTGGTGTTCTCATTCTGATCTGAGGTCATGCTGCGTCGGCGATCAGCGCGCTCCTGTGCGTTGTCCTGACGTTCTTCACGAGCTTCGCGACGGGCCTCCCGGGCCTGACGACGCTCTTCGGCGGTGAGAGCAGGAGTCTCCCCTCGAGCCGCAGCTGCACGATTGTTCGCGTCCTTTTCATTTGCATTGGCATTACTCTTCTGGGCTTCCGTGCGGTTATCGCCAGCAGCGGTTGCATCACGGTTCGCACTTGCATCGGTGTTAGGCACGGCAGGGGTCGTCTGTCCGGCATTGGTTTGAGAACCAGCCTGGGGCTGTCCGGCCGTTTCACCCCGGCCTCCTTGTGGGCTACCAGACGGGTTGGCTGTGGAACTTTGCGCCCACATCACAGCAGGAGTCAGAATGAGACCTGCAGCGACGAGCGCTGAAAAGATGGATGTTTTCATATAGATGGAATGGTTTGTGTGTTGGTTAGGTCAAACCTGCGGACTTGAAATCAAAGGCCTGTGGCCCGCCCCAGGTTCATAGAGGCTTCGACTCGCTTTATTTGATCGGACCCCTATTTTTTACCAAAAGCCCGGATCGTGAAGTCTGCATGATCAAGATCTTGATCTCGCTTCCAGTTAGGCTGCGATGTGCAATCTTCTACCCTGCGATTTGCAAAAGCCTTCCTCACCCTTTCATTAGTTCAAAGCGAAGCGCATCTTTTTGAGGTTGCCCTCTCCACAGATCAATGAACTAAAAAGCCGTTCCCAAAGCGCAGGGGAACGGCTTTCGTTGAAAAGGAAAATGACGAGATAGAACCTTACTTCACCAGTTCGCAGGTGACTGCACCGCTCCTATCCATCTCACCTAGGACCACTCCCCCGGTGCCGACTTTCAGCGCTTTCTTTACGTGCTTGGCGTCCACGATAGCCACCCAGCCGATGCCCATGTTAAAGGTATCCCAGCAATCCGCAGGGTCCGCGTGGCGCAGCACTTTCTGCACCACGTCGTTCTTCCAATAAGGCACCTTCAGATGGCAACCGAAGCCGCGCTTGGTGAAGATGCGGCCCAGGTTTTCCACCAAACCACCGCCCGTGATGTGGGCCATGGCCGCAGGCTTGATCTTCGCCTTCTTCAGGCCCCAGCACTGCTCATGATACAGCAGGGTCGGGGTGAGGAGTTGGGCGGCTTCCTTCTTGCTAAGCTTGATCCTTTCCTTTTCCAGAATGCGGCGCACGAGGCTGAAGCCGTTAGCGTGGAATCCGGCGCTCGGCCAGCCAATGAGTACATCGCCTTCCTTGATCTCAGCAGGGTTCAGCACGTCCTTCTTCTCAGCAGCCCCGATGGCGAAACCGGACAGCTCCACCATGCCCTCGAGCACAGCGCCGGGCATTTCAGCGGTTTCACCGCCGGCCAGGATACAGTTGCAGGCCTGGAGATACTCCGACATACCAGCGATGATTCGGGCGAGTTGCTTCTTCTTGATCTGATTCACGCCCACATAATCGAGGAACATGATGGGATCTGCCCCGCATGTGAGCACGTCGTTCACGTTCATGGCCACCAGATCTTTACCCGCATTTTCCAGGAGATCGTATTTCAGCAGCAGTTCCAGTTTGGTGCCCACGCCATCACAACCAGTGAAGATCATAGGCTCCTTGTATTTGCTCAGATCATAACCGGCGGCAAAAAGACCGAAGGCATTGGCCAGCTTACGCTTCTTTTGCGTGGCCTTCACCAGCGCTCCGATATCATCCACAAAGGATGCTGCTTCATGGATATCGACGCCGGCTTGTTTGTAAGTGTGCTTGGACATGGTTGAAAACCCCGGCGCGCTTCCGCCGCCGGAAAGCTGGGAGAGTGCCTCGCCAGGGCAGAGATGCAAGTGCGGGGTTTCACCTTTATACCGGCCCGCTGGGCAAGTTATTGAATTGAGGGCACCAGTTTCGACTGAGCTGCCGTGCGGCAGCCATCAGGTTAGCCCTCTAGTGGCATCAATCTCAATACCGCCATCTTTGGCGCCAAGCCCCCCCTCGCATGGTGTCTAAGAATTGAGCCTCCTCAGCCCTGAGAAAGTGAGTTTCTAAGGGACATGCTGCAAATCTCCACCTTTGCATGCCCTCCGTCAGGGACAGCTCCCCACTCCTAGGGTAATTTCGATTTAGCTAAGCCGCTGGACCCTGTGAAGGAGATTGCGCAAACCACCTCATGAGGTGATTTGGCGATGCAGCCATGAACCTAAGTGAATCAAAAAAACTTCATTGAGAAGTTAGACATTTTACTTCTCACGCTTCCCTGCTTTGTCTAGAACATGAAACATGACTTTCACTTCTCCGGTAGGCGCTAGGTGCCTGTGTTTGAACCTTAGACCCATGGCTCGTCTCTTCGGCCTCTGGATAATGAGCAATGGATTGATCCAGGCTCAGCAACTCCACTCGCCTCGGGTTTGGACCAGCCAGGATGGTCGGACCGTGACGGCTTCGCTGGTGGCCGTGCAGGGAGGTCAGGTGACTCTGCAACTCGCCAATGGGAATCGCAGCACGGTGGCCGTGGGTGCGCTTTCCCAGGTGGATCAGGCCTTTTTGGAAAATGCGGCTCAGCCTTCATCTGCAACCACCTCATCGGCACGAGATAAGCTGACCTGGAATCCAGAGGTGCTCTCGATTGATCCCAAAACACTGGAGGTGAAGGAGGGGGACCAACGGGCCACCACGCGGCGTTACCATTATCAGGTGGAGAACTTCGAGTTCATCTCCACGGCCCCTTTGGCCAAGTCGGTGATGGCCGAGGTGGCCGGAGATTTCATCCTGACGGAGAAGTATCTGAAAGCCCAGCCCTGGGACTGGTCGCCCAAGCCCAAGAGTGGAGATCGTTTCATCATTTACATGGCCGAGACAGATTCGGATTACCGGGAATTGGGCGGTAGTGACAGCAATGCCTCCGAAATGGTGAACGATGCCTGCCTCATCCGTTTCCGCTCGCTCGGGCTGAAGAAAGTGGGAGCGCGGTATCAATACGACTCTCGGGAAAAAGAGCCGGGGCGCATCACGGGGATCGTGGCCTATGGCATGCTCTATGATGTGAATGGCTGGACCCAACCCTGGACGGGCTGGGGGTTTACCAACTTCCTGCGTTTTGTGGCCTATCAGAACAACGGCACCGTGCGCTCCACGGAGTTAGTCTCTTCCCTGCGTAAGGCTGTGAAGGATGCGGCGGATCAGAGCCAAGTCTCTCTCGATCTCCCCCGCATGCTCAAATACATGCGCCCGGGACCGCGCGGTTCGGATGTCAAATCCCGCCTGGAACAGCAGATGGATAGTTACCTGCTCATCTATTACTTTGGCTACCTGGATGGCGATGGCACAGGCTCAGGGTTGCATGAGTATTACCGGAATATCTTTGACCGCTCCAAACGCAGCCGTTCTCCAGATGCCGCAGCGGCTCGACTCCAGGCGGCTGGACTGGAAAGCGCCAGCCCAGAGCAGTTGCTGACCCGCTTGCTCAAGGATCGGGATGACGCCACCCTGGCTGCCGATATGAAGGAGAAGTTCAAGGGCATCGGTATCCGCTTTGAGTGAGCGACAGGGGGCGAAGGGGTTTTTACTTGATCTTGCGTGCTACGGGAGGCCGTGGCACGTAAACCCCCTGTTCCATGAAGATCATCCGCCATACCGACCCAACTTGGCAGCAAACGGCTGCCGCTTTGAACCGCCGTGCTGAGGCCAGCGACGCCGTGCAGGAGGTCGTGTCAGGGGTGATTAAGCAGGTGCGCGCTAGAGGCGATGCCGCCCTGATCGAGCTGACGGAGAAATTTGATCGCGCCAAGCTGACGCCTGAGACACTGGCTGTCTCCCAGGATGAACTGGCGGCTGCCTGGAATACGGCAGATGCCGAACTCCAAGAGGCCCTGATTGCCTCGCATCGAAACGTCTTTACCTTTGCCCAGAAGAGCCTGCGCCAAAATTGGTCCAGCACCAATGAGCAGGGAGCCGAAGTCGGCGAGGTGTATCACCCCTTTGAGCGGGTGGGCTGTTACGTCCCTGGCGGCTCGGCCCCGCTGGTGTCCACCTCCATCATGACAGTGACTCTCGCTGCTGCGGCAGGGGTGCCGGAGATCGTCGTCTGCACGCCATGCGGTCCCGATGGCAGTGTGAATCCCGGTTTGCTGGCAGCGCTGAAGTTGGCGGGTGCCACGGAGGTTTATAAAGTCGGGGGTGCACAAGCCATCGCTGCCATGGCTTATGGCACGGAGACCATCCGCCCCGTGGCGAAGATCTTTGGCCCCGGCAATAGCTTCGTGGTGGAGGCCAAGAGACAAGCCTTTGGCGTGGTTTCCATCGATCTCCTGCCTGGCCCCAGCGAGGTGCTGATCCTGGCTGATAAGAGTGGCAATCCGGCTTACATCGCTGCGGATATCTTAGCTCAGGCCGAACACGGCAAGGACAGCCAAGCCGGGTTCATCACCGATGATGCGGATCTGCTGAATGCTGTGGTGGCTGAAGTGAACCGCCAGTGCGCAACCCTCAGCCGTCAGGCCCAGCTCGGCCCCGTGCTGGAAAAAGGCGTGTTCCTGCTGCTCGCTCCAAGTCTGGAGGAAGGTGCCCGTCTGGTGAATGTCTACGCGCCCGAGCACCTGACGCTGATCACCGAACGTGAAAGCGATATCCTGCCGATGATCCGCACCGCAGGTGCCATCTTCCTGGGCAATGACTCCCCCGTGGCGGTGGGCGATTTCCTTGCGGGTCCGAGTCATACCCTGCCTACCGGTGGAGCTGGGAAATCCTTCCCCGGTTTGACCGTGGACATGTTCCAGCGCCGCACCAGCATGATTCGCCTGAACAAGGAAAGCGTCACCAAGTCCGAGCCAATCGTCCGTGCATTTGCCAAGGTCGAAGGTCTGGATGCCCACGGTGAATCGGTGGCGATTCGGGCACGAGGGTGAGGAGGTTCGTGTTCGCTCAAGTAAAGTGATGCGGTCACTCTTGGTCGCAAGGGTGCTCTGGCGCTCCTCTTTACCCCTCGGCTTCCCAACTTTTCATGTGAGGACATCAAAACACCTCATTTGATCTTCGACTGCGGCCAAGAGTGGCCGCATCACTCCTCGCGCTTTCTTCCTAGCCACACAACTGGCACGAGCACGGCGAGCAGAAGTGCTCCCGATAACGCACTGGCGAGGGGGAGGTTGCGATCTGTGAAAGCGCGTTGAGCGATCTTGTTGCCGATCAATTCATCGCCGGTGCCGCCGACGAATTGAGGGATCACGTATTGGCCTAACGAACAAACGAACACGATCACTAAAGCGGACAGCAACCCCTGGCGAATGCCGGGGAGAAAGACGCGGGTAAAGGCCTGCCATTTCGAGGCACCCAGATCTCGAGCGGCATCCACTAGGCTGAGGTCAAACTTCTCTGCGGCGGCATACAGCGGCATGATGGCAAAGGGGAGCTGAGTATACACCATCACCAGCAGCACCGCCCCGGCATTGTTCAGCAGAAAGGTATCCTCGGAGGCGAGATGTAGCCAGACCAGCGCTTGTTTGACGAGGCCTTCGGGATGCAGCAGAGAGCGCCAGGCAAAGATTCGGATGATAAAGTTGGTGAGGAATGGCACCACCACCAGAAGCAACACGACTTGCCGCCAAAAGGGTTTCATCCGTGCGAGCGCCCAACACATGGGCAAAGCCAAGGCGAGGCTCAGCACCGTCGTCGCTGCACTGATCCACACCGTGCGCCAGGCGATGGAGAGATACTGGGAATCCAATAGCAGTTTGACCGTGTACCAGGTCCAGGTATCTCCCACGCCTCCGCGCAGATCACTGCTGCGAAAAGCCAGCCCGAGGATGAGCAGACAAGGCAGGGCAAAGAAGATCCCCAACCACCCTAGCGAGGGAAGTGTGAGAAGGACTTCACGGCGCGATTTCATCTAGAAGGTTCAGCTTCGGTTCATTCCAAAAGAAGGACGCTGCTTCTCATGCTTGATCGCAATGATTCTGATCTCATCTTCTTTGAGGCGATAAACAATCGGATAAAGAAAAGGGGCCGTTTTGTAACGACGATAAATCTGCGATTTTAGATGGTAAGGGAAGGCTTTAGGCGAAGCGATGATCTTGGCAAAACCCTGTTGGATAGCTGCTTCAAATCGCTCTGCTAAAGCAACGCTCTCTTGCTCATAATAATCAAGCGCCCTGGAGTAATCCCTTTGAGCGAGCGAATGAACGGAGATTTTCATTTGGCTTGGCCGGGGCGTCGCACGCCTGCCCAGAATTCTTCCACCGAAAGCGATGGGTCCAATCCGTTTTCCATCTCCTCATCACGGCGGATCGTTTCAGCGAGAATCTCCTCAGGCTCCAGGGCATGATCATCTGCCGCATGACTGAGAAGATTATCAGCAAGCCTCAATTGGTCGGCTTTGGGCAAATCAAAGGCCATTGTTTGGATCTCTGAAAACGTTACCATAAGGGGATGATACGTTCCGATAAGGGTTTCGCAACGGCCAAACTCAATCCACCACCCGTGCTGCCTCGGGTTGGAAGCTGATCCACACTTCTTGCCCCGGGGAAAGCTCCGCATCGCGGCTGGAGTGCTGTACGTGCAGGCTGCGATCTCCACAGCGCACCCGCAGACGATGATGAGCACCGTAGTAAGTGGCGGCTTCGATCTGGCAGCGGCCCACGTTCACGCGTTCGTGGCTAGCAGGGCGCTGAAGACTGAGATGCAGCTTCTCGGGCCTAACCATGAGTTTCACACATTGACCTGAATGCAAGCCTGGACGACCAGTGACGAGCGGACTATCCAGACCGGTGACCTTGACACGAACGAATCCCCCCGACTGAGGCTCCTCCACCGTGCCGGTGAGGAAATTGGCATCGCCAATGAAGGAGGCGACAAAGCCGTTGGCAGGAGCCTCATACAGAGCCTGAGGGGTATCCACCTGAGCAATTTGACCTTTCTCCAGGACCGCGATGCGATGACTCAGGCTCAGCGCTTCTCCCTGATCGTGGGTAACATAGATGAAGGTGGTGCCGACTTCACGATGAATGGTTTGTAGCTCAGCAAGCAGGTGCTGGCGCAATTTCAGATCGAGCGCCGCCAGAGGTTCATCCAGCAGGAGGACTTGGGGTTCATTCACCAGAGCACGGGCGATGGCCACCCGCTGCCGTTGGCCGCCACTGAGTTGCTGAGGGCGTTTGCGCGCGTGGTCGCCCATCTGGATGAGCGCGAGCATGTTCTCCACCGCATTCTGGATTTGCACCCGAGATTTCCCGGCGAGTTTAGGCCCGAAGGCAATGTTTTCCCAGACGCTCAGGTGGGGAAAGAGCGCGTAGTTTTGAAACACGGTATTCACCGGCCGGCGCTCAGGGGGGAGAGCCGTGATGTCCTGCCCATTCAAGACGATACGACCCGCGTCGGGTTGCTCGAAACCGGCCAGCATCTTCAGCAAGGTGGTTTTGCCACAGCCGCTGGGGCCCAGCAGGGAAAAGATCTCCCCCTGCCGAATGCAGAGAGAGACGTCATCCACGGCCTTGAGAGCGCCGAAATGGCGAGAAACCTTTTCGATGGAGAGAAAATCGTGCAACGGGAAAGAGTGGGGCTAATCGTAAGAAACCATTGCCAACGACGGCAAACAACTGCCAACCACTGCAATCTTTACCTTCATGAGCGATGACCTTTTCCAATCCAGCGAGGCACCCGCCACAGTCGTGGACGCCCAGCCGGATGCGCCGCTGGCCTCGCGCATGCGTCCGCGAACGCTGGCGGAGTATACAGGTCAGCGTCATATCCTAGGCGAGGGTAAACTGCTGCGCCGCGCGGTCCTGGCGGATCGTTTCTCCTCCATCATCCTTTATGGGCCTCCCGGGGTGGGTAAGACGACGCTGGCCCACATCATCAGTCAGGAGACGAAGGCTCGCTTTGTCACCTTGAGCGGGGTAGAGAGCAGTGTGGCGGATATCCGCAAAGAAGCCGAGGCAGCTCAACGGCTGAAGAAACTGACTGGTCAGGGGACGGTGTTGTTTGTGGATGAGATTCACCGCTTTAACAAAGCTCAGCAGGATGTGCTGCTGCCGCATCTGGAGAGGGGCACGCTGCGCTTCATCGGGGCGACGACACACAACCCGTTCTTCTACGTCAATAGCCCACTCGTGAGTCGGTCCCAGGTCTTCACCTTGGAGCCTCTAAGCATCGAAGATCTGCAAGGGCTCATGGAGCGTGCTTTAAAGGACGAGGAGCGGGGCCTTGGCCCCTGGAAAGCGACGCTCACGGAAGAAGCCAGTCTGCATCTAGCCACTGTGGCGGATGGCGATGCTCGCAAATGCCTCAATGCTCTGGAGCTGGCAGTGCTCTCCTCCACCCCAGATGCGGAGGGGAAGGTCACCATTGATCTCACGACTTCGGAGGAATCCGTGCAGCAGAAAACTGTGGTCTATGATGGCGATGGGGATGCGCATTACGACACCGCCAGCGCCTTCATCAAATCCATGCGTGCCTCAGATCCCGACGCGGCGATCTACTGGCTGGCGAAGATGCTCTATGCAGGGGAAGATATTCGCTTTGTCGCTCGCCGTATCGTCATCGCGGCCAGTGAAGATGTGGGCATGGCCGATAGCAATGCCTTGCGCGTGGCTGTGGCGGCTCAGCAGGCCGTGGAGGTCATCGGTATGCCCGAGGCGCGGATCATCCTCGCCCATGCCGTCGTTTACATCGCCACCGCACCGAAGAGCAATCGCGCTTACATGGCCATCAATGCCGCTTTGGACGATGTGAAAAACGGTCGCACACTGCCGGTTCCTAAACACCTGCGCGACAGTCATTACAAAGGGGCCAAGCAGTTCGGTCATGGAGAAGGTTACCTCTACCCACATGACTTCGAGGGAGGCTTTGTGCCTCAGCGCTGCCTCGAAGGCGGTAAACAATACTATGACCCGACCACCAACGGTCTGGAAGGGCGGATCAAGGAGCGCCTCGACTACTACCGTCAGCAGTGGGAGCAACAGGCAGCTCAAAGCAGCTCGTGATTCTCAGTTTCAGCTGACAAAAAACGCTGATGGGAATCCCATCAGCGTTTGAATGATTGCCAAGTCTTTTAAACCCGCAAGATCAAGGAGCCTTGGGAGCTTCAGGGGCTGGGGCTGGGACAGGAGCCGGGGTTGGCTTGACCTCCACCTTGGGAGCCGCTGGAGCAGCTGGTGTCGGAGCAGGAACAGGTTTCACCTCCACCTGAGGGTCAGCGGGTGCTGAAGTGGCAGGCACCGGAACTGGAACAGCTTCGAGAGGGGCCATCGGGGCCTCTGCGGGAGCGGGCTTCAGTTCAATCGGAGCCAGCGGTGCTGGCTCAGGCGTGGAGGGAGTGACCTGGATGGTCGGTGCTGCGCCAGTAGCTCCTGGAATCAGGGTGGGGGTGATGCCCGGGGTGTTCAGCTTGAGCTGAGGAGCGCCAGGGGCAGGAGATGCCGGATTTGGGGCCTTCGGCTTGGGCGGGCCATCCACTTCCTTGATAGGAAGCTTAGCGGCGATCCACTTCAGGCGGCCTTCGCTCTGCTCGATGAAGTCTGAATTGGCATTCGGGAACTTCGCAGGCAGGGATTCATACGCAGCCTTGGCCTCTTCTTCTTTTCCAGTGGCCCACAGCAAGTCGCCGAGACGGAGCTGGGCCAGAGCGGCAGTGTCAGTATTCGGGAACTCGGAAATCACACGCTCGAAAACCGGGCGAGCCTCTTCGGCTTCCTTCATCGACTCCAGCTTACTGCCCAGCGCTACCAAGGTTTCAGCCATCAGCGGGTGGCTGCTGTATTGGCTTGTGAACTCACGCAGCGTCGCCACCGACGAATCCTTCTTGTTCTGCTCCCAGAGCAGATCCGCCTTCAACAGCAGTGCATTGCCAGCAGAGATGGTGCCCGAATACTGGCTGACGACCAGATCACAGTCCTCTACGGTCTTGGCTGAAGCAAAGGCCTCACCGGCCGCCACAGCATTCGCATGGTTGGTGTAGCTGATCACCCCATAAGCCACCGCAGCGACAGCGATCACGGCGCATAGGAGGACGAGCTTTTTGAAGTGGGCTTCCAGGAATTGCTCCATGGGGGTGGAGTATTCTTCCATGGGGGCCTGGGGGGCGACGGGGGCGGTTGGTGTGGCTTTAGACATGAGCCGTGGAGGTCTAACGAACGAACTGGAGAGTAACGAGAGGGAGAAACGAGATTAGGCTCCCACTTTTGCACGCGCCTCATCGGCGAGGGCGGTGGAGAGGTAACGCTCACCGGTGGAGCAAGCCACGGTGACGATCAGCTTACCCTTGTTTTCAGGACGCTGAGCCACACGGATGGCGGCCAACACGTTGGCACCGGTGCTGATGCCGACCAGGATGCCTTCTTCTTTAGCTAGGCGGCGAGCCATGGCGAAAGCGTCGTCATTGCTGATCTTGATGCACTCGATGATCTGCGGGTTACCGGCGCTGTCCTTGAGGTGAAGGTTCTTTGGCACGAAACCGGCGCCTGTGCCCTGAATCTTGTGCGGACCAGGCTGCACAGGTTCACCGGCCAATGTCTGGTTGATGACCGGGCTGGCCTCAGGCTCCACGGCGATGGCCTGGAAGCTTGGCTTGCGGGGTTTGATCACCTCGCAGGTGCCGGTGAGGGTGCCGCCCGTGCCGACAGCGGCCACGAAGATGTCCACTTGGCCATCCGTATCCGCCCAGATTTCCTCGGCGGTGGTCTTCATGTGGATAGCCGGGTTGGCGGGGTTTTCAAACTGCTGGGGCATCCAGGCATTCGGAGTCTCCTTGAGGATCTCCTCCGCTTTGGCGATGGCGCCCTTCATGCCCTGAGGGCCAGGGGTCAGCACCAGATCTGCGCCGAGCAGGGCCAGCAGGGTCCGGCGCTCCAAGCTCATGGTCTCAGGCATGGTCAGGACGAGCTTGTAACCTTTGGCAGCCGCCACGAAGGCGAGCGCGATGCCGGTGTTACCACTGGTCGGCTCGACAATGACGGTGTCCTTATTCAGGATGCCGCGAGCCTCTGCATCTTCGATCATGGCCATGCCAATACGGTCCTTCACGCTCCCGAGGGGATTGAAGAACTCGCACTTCAGCGCGATGGTGGCGTCGAGTCCTTCGGTGACCTTGTTCAGTTTCACCAGCGGAGTCTTACCGACGGTTTCGACGATGTTGTTGTAGATGTTTCCCATGGCAGTGCAGGAGTGGGGGTTCAAAACGGAGTTCTGGAATACGACAGCGCCTCCCAGGACGTGAGGGGGAAGTTTATAGGAGCGCCACGGCAGGCTTGCAAAGGAAAAAACCGGCACGAAGCGTTGCCATTACGGAGCCTGTAGCTCCACCAAACCTGAAAGAATGGGGGTTGGGGTATCCGTTCCTTTTTGATGAGGGTTTTCTTCGACTCGGAACGTTTTTGAGAGCCCATCTCTCTAATGTCGAGTGCCGACCGTTTTTCCTTCTGTTTGCAGGGCTAACCAAACGACCAGCACAACGACACCGAGACTAAAAGAAAAGGAAAATTCGAGACGAGATTTTCATGCCCACTTTTATAAGATCCACCGTCTAATTAAGATAGATACGCAGAATCACAAGGGTCTTACATCGCTTTGCAACTCATCAAAGCGCTGCCACTTAGCTGACCTGTAAACTATCGCGAGGATCCATTTATTCAAAACGGCTTATCCACCAAAAGGGAAGCGGCTCGCTGGGGCGTGGGGTGACTCATGTGCATTTGCGCACGCAGTTTTTTCGCGCGCTCCACCCACACCTCCGCCTGTTGAAAGTCTCCCGTGGCTTTATAAGCCGCCCCGAGATTGATGTAGGTTTGAGAGAGATCCGCTGGATCCATCTGACTTTCTCCGAGATTTTGTCGAATCACGAGCGCCTGTTCGTGCATCTGCATGGCGTGTTCGACATCCAAGTTCAAATAATAAAGAACACCGAGGTTGTTGAACACACTGGCCACACTAGCGCTGTAGCGGCCATCCGTCGCTTCGAAGATGTCGAGTGCCTCCAGGTAGTATTGCTCTGCTTTAGCGTAGTCATGCTGCTGCTTGTAAATCATGGCCAAGTTGTTCTTGATGGTGGCCACCTTGCTGTTGCAAACACCAGCTTTTTCCGCTGCATCCAAGGCCATTTGATAAAACTCGGCAGACTCTGGCATCCGCCCCCAACGATCATACAGGTGAGCGAGCAGCGAATAAATGCCGATCAGCAAGTCCGCATCTCGAGGCCGTGCTTCTAAGGCGCTATAAAGCGCTTCGCGGTAAAGGGACTCTGCCTTGGGGAAGTCACCGTCCTTTTGCCGAAGACTCGCCAGGACGCTGATTTGCTCCACAAGTTGACCTATGAAACTGGCGTCCCGATTGACGGCACGCCGTGCTTCTTCCACATGGCGAGAAGCAATCTCAATCTGACGATCCAACTTGGTATCGACACTGTAAGGCATGGTGAGGGCGATAGGTTAAGGTTGAAGAATAACAGAGAGGAGAGTGGGAGGGTGGGGTAAGAAGGCTCAGCCGTATCGTGCGTTAGCTGGCATCCCGGTAGGATAGAGCGAGGTTGGCAATCTGGTCTCGAGCGACGGCCATTTGATCGCGAGACACACCGGCATTCTCATACCAATGGGTGTAGGCGTGATTATCGAACATGATATCGAACTGCCCGATCAGGCGCTCAAACACGGCTGAGATGCCGGTGTGGTTGACCAAAGCCAGTCCACTGGAGGCAAAGCCCGCCGGAGCGGTCTCGGCATAACCTAGTTTGAGACCGCCTGAGGCCGGCATGTAGCTGGCGTAGTTCAACTCCTTGCGGATCGTGGCCATGTTCTCATCCACCTCCTTGGCCTTCACCTCGCCCCGGAACAAGGCGCTGGCAGCGAGGTAAACGCCGTTTTGCCAATCAATCTCCGCCGTAAAATTGTCCTGCGCAAAGGTCTCACGGGCCAGTTCAGGGAAGCTCATGCGCACTTGGCTTTCGTCATCAGCAGTGCGCATGGGCGCAAAGCTTGCCGTCAGGAAATGATTGCCAGGAAATGGCACCAAATTAGTCACGAATTCACTCAGGTCGGTATTCAGCTTCCCCGGAAACCGCAGCGACGCCGTGACGGAACTCACAATCAAAGCGATGATGTTGTTCAGGTCCATGTAAGTGGGGCTGCGATTCAGCTTCGTCTTAGCGATGCGGAACAGAGCCTCATTATCCAACAGCACCGAACCATCCGCGTGATCCAGCAGGCGCTTCAGGGTGAGAATAGCGTTGTAAGGCTCCACAGCAGAGTCTGAGATCAGCGGCGACGGCACGACCGAAAAGGTAAAGATGCGCTTCTTCGGATAAGCCTGACGCAGCCTTTCGAGGATCAGTGACCCGAGACCTGACCCGGAACCTCCTCCGATGGAATGCGTGAGTAAGAATCCCTGAAGCCCCTTGGTCTTTTCAACCGCGCTGTCGATCACATTCATGATCTGATCGATCACCCGCTTACCTTCCGCATGGTAGCCACGCGCCCAGTTGTTAGCAGCACCTGGGATTTTGCGAACGATGCAGCTTTCATCGAAGAGCTTGGACATGTCCCCACTCTCGATCCTGCCAATCACTCCAGGTTCAAGATCGATCAAGACGGCGCGAGGGACGTATTTTCCCTCTCTTACGCGGTGAAAGAAAACTTCCAAATTGCTATTGGCCGCTGCATTGGCCCCCTCTTTCAGCGTTCCGGTTTCTGTAAGGCCATGCTCTTTCAGGGCCAGTCGCCAAAAGCTGTCGGCGATCTGGTTGCCGCATTGCCCCACGTGAATGCTTAAAATCTCTCTCACTGTTCGTCCTCCGGGAAAAGTTCTTGATCTTGAGTGTTGAATGAATGCGTCATGCAAGCGCTCTAGTAGCGGCGCTCGACCAACGTTCGCAGGTGGGTGGAACTGCTGCTGCGTGCCCCCTCATAGTAGCCTTGCATTGGGATGGGGCGTGAGACTGGAGCTGGAGTGTATTGGGGTTGAGGTGTTGGCTCAGGCTCAGGTGCCAATGCCGGTGTGGAGGTCCTGCGCTGGATTTCCTGTCCCCTGTTCATGACGCCGGTTTCCTCCGCCACTCGATAGCTCTGAATCAGATCCTGCGCCGAGGCACGCATGGCTGTGATTTGCTCTTCGGACATGCCTTCATTCAGATACCAATTGGCGAAGGCTTTCCGCTGCCAAAGCTTATCGAAGTTCGAGCAGATGCGCTCAAACACTCGCGATACCTCGGTGTTATTAGCCACCAGCACCACGCTACGACGATGGGTGATACCAGGTTGCTCAACATAACCAATTTTAAAAGCTGTTGGAATCCAATAGGTCAATGGGAGACGCCCACGAATGGAAGCCAGTGCAGCATCTGCTTGCGGTTTATCTTCCATCACCCCTCGATAGAGCACAGCGGTGCTCAAAAAGCGGCCTTCCATGGGAGAACACGCGGCAAACATCGACTCATTCCTGAACATGGACTCGATCATCTCCTCAATGCCCATTTCTTCGAACTTGCTCTGATGGGGAGGAGTCAGCGGGGCGAAGGTGCACATCAAGAAGTGCAAGCTCGGCTGAGGCACGAGATTGGTGAGTAATTCACGCAGGCTGATCTCCACCGTCAGGAAGCCGCTGAAACGCATCGGTGCGGTCAGGCCAGCCAAGGCTTCTGTGATGAGTAAATTGAGATCATCCACAGACGGGCTTTCAATGCCCCAGCGACGGAAGGCCACATTGAAAAGAGCTTCATTATCAAAAATCAGACACGCATCCGCGAAACGACGCAGAGTGCTCAAGGCGAAAACCGTGTTGTAAGGTTCCGTCACCACAGAGGACACTTGCGGTGAAGGCAGGATGGCGCAGCTCAGAATGGGATGTTCTGGATACTTTTCCTTGATCTCCTCGATCAGAAGAGAGCCAAAACCCGAGCCTGAGCCACCCCCGATGGCATGCAGCACGATAATGCCGCCGACATGGTCACACTTGCTGATTTCATAGTCCAGGCGGGCCATGGCTTCCGGCAGAACCTCGCGGCCCGCCCCCATGTAACCCACGGCGAAGTTCCCGCCAGCACCTTCCATGCGGGTGATTAGGTTGGCTGGATTGAACAAGGAGCCCGTCGTCGCCTTGATTTGATTAATCACGCTCGGCTCCAGATCCACCATGACCGAACGTGGCACATAGCTAGCAGAGCTTCCATCTCCCAATTTTGAGAAGAATGCACTCCAGTTTCCCTTAGGCGCAGCACCCGATTTGCACTGGGCTGTTGTAGGATCAATGCCGTGCTCCAGGCAGAGCGTTCTCCAGAAAGATGAAGCAATCTGGTTTCCTGCCTGACCGACCGAAACGACAAGGGTATTGTTCACTTTCATAAGGTAATAGTTTTTATATTTACTATAATCGAACGCCTGAAGAGGCCCAGCTAATTGAGAAACACGAATGAAGTCGCCAGCTCTGACACACATCAGCACCAGTGAGAACCAGTAATGATATTTACAGTAAATTTAATCTTTTCCCAATACAATTACATTTTGCAACTGCCAGCAACTTAACCTAATATAAATTTCCTACGATTTCATCAATGCATGATTGTATCTAATGCTAAATATTATCCTGGGAGACTAAATTTGAAGCGGGCAGCTTCCAGGCTCTTATGACCACGATAATTACTTAATTATTACATTCAGATGCTGCCATCCAAACCAACCTGATTGGGAAATCGAAGACTGCTTTGCCATTTCGTCGTTCCAACACCGTTGCTCTAGGAAAGGACCGAGATAAGCGGGTTAACAGTCTTTTTTGCTGTAAATTCAACGCAAAGAAGGGGAGAATTTAAGCTGTAAACGTAGAACTAGAACTCGGATGACGATTTACTGGCGCCTTCTCTTTCTCTTACACCAGGGCTAGATCTACAAACCTTCGGTCAGGTTGGCGGCCTCAAAACATTTTATGCAGAAACGACGCGACGCACTTGCTGCTTCATTAAGCGCATTAATATGATATTTACTTTTAATAATAAAGCTAATTTCGATTTGCTTTTACATTTCTGAGAAGCTCGTGAGCTCTAGGTGAAACGCATCCGAGTTAGTCACATTATAATGTGATTTAGTTATTAAAATATGTTTAGTTGCAAATTGGATTTCAAAAAGCCCGAAGAGGTATGACCAATCATTCAAACTGCCTGAAACTGAACAGATTCCGCCGTTCAGTGATCCTTGGCGAATCCACCTCGACGAAGGGCAGGCACTCTCCATGAAAAAGGGCAGATCCAAAGATCTGCCCTCCAAGAAGGTGATGTGCTGTGAGTTGACGCCCTCGGATTAATGCTGACCGCAAAACTCTTCAAAGCGGTCCATGCCAGCGTTGATCACATCAAGGCCAGTGGCGTAGCTGAAGCGGAGGGTGTATTCCGAACCGAAGGCGACGCCAGGAACGGCAGCCACTTTACCTTTGCTGAGCAGCTTCTCGCAGAAGTTGATGGACTTGATGCCGTAGGACTCAATGCCGACCAGGAAGTAGAAAGCACCCTTCGGCTCGACGACCTTGAGGCCTTTGATGGCCTGCAGGCGGCTCAGCATATACTGGCGGCGCACGTCGAACTCATCGCGCATGTCAGCCACGATCTGTTGATCCCCCTGGAGAGCGGCGATGGCACCATATTGGGCAAAGGTGGTGGGATTGCTGGTGGTGTGGCTCTGGATCGTGTCGATGGCGTCAGCGATCTTCTTCGGAGCCGCAGTGTAGCCGAGGCGCCAGCCTGTCATAGCATAGGCTTTGGAAAAACCATTGATGGTGATGGTGTGGTCGAAGATATCCTTGCTGATGCTGGCGATACTGACGTGCTTCTCTTCGCCATAGACCAGCTTCTCATAGATTTCGTCGGAAAGGATGAGGATGTCCTCAGCCGCAGCGATTTCACCGATGGCCTTCAGTTCCTCACGAGAATAGACAGAGCCGGTTGGGTTGCCTGGGCTGTTGATGATGATCATCTTGGTCATCGGGGACATGGCGTCCTCGAATTCTTCAGGAGTGATCTTCCAGTCGTTTTCCAGTTTGGTTTCGACGATAACCGGGATACCGCCCACCAGCTTCACCATCTCAGGGTAGCTGGTCCAGTAAGGAGCCGGGATGATGACTTCATCACCAGGATTCACGACGGCGGCGATTGCATTGTAACAGGAGTGCTTGGCACCGCAGTTCACACTGATCTGGGCAGGGTCATACTGGATGCCGTTATCCACCAGCAGCTTAGCCGCGATCGCCTCGCGCAACTCAATAAGGCCAGCGCTCTCCGTGTAACGGGTCTTGCCCGTGTTCAGCGCCTCGATAGCCGCCGCGGTGATATGGTCCGGGGTGTTAAAGTCAGGCTCTCCCGCCCCAAAGCTGAGCACATCCACGCCCTGTTTCTTCAGCGCCTTCGCCTGGCTGGTGATGGCAAGGGTCATGGAAGGCGAGAGTTCGGCGATGTTTTTGGCGATGAAGTCCATAATGGGAAAGGTGCGGTCTGGATGGTTGTGCGGGTTTCCCCGGGGAGGGCTGGCTAAAAAGGAGCGCGCAGCGGGTTTGTCAACGACAGGGGTGAGAGGGGGGCCACTCCTGCCACATTTCTTACCCCGAAAGATCGGCAGAACGAGACGGGGCGGATGTCATCTTCAGTAGGTGGCGCGGCCTCCCGAGAGATCAAAGACGCCTCCGGTCGTAAAGGAGCACTCCTCCGAGCACAACCAGGCCACCATGGCAGCGGCCTCGTGCTTCTGGCCGAACCGCCCCATGGGGATCTTCGCCAGCATGTAGTCGATGTGCGTCTGGGTCATCTGGCTGAAGATATCCGTCTCGATCACCGCCGGGGTGATGCAATTCACCACGACATTGGAGGTCGCCAGTTCCTTGCCCAAGCTCTTGGTCAGGGCAATAACCCCTGCCTTCGACGCACTGTAATGGGCCGCGTTCGGGTTCCCCTCCTTCCCTGCGATGGAAGCGATATTGACGATGCGCCCGTAACCATTGCTCAGCAAATGGGGCACCACCGCATGACAGCAGTGAAAAATTCCGGTGAGATTCACCCCCACCACCTTGGCCCACTCTTCGGGCTTCAGCTCCCAAGTCTTCGCGTTATTTCCGGCGATGCCCGCATTATTGACCAGGATATCCACCTTCCCGAGAGCGCTGACTGTTTCTTGGGCAGCCGATTGGCAGGAGGCCGAATCCGTGACATCCACTTGGGCTGTCACTACCTGCCCGAGGGAGGCGAGACTCTGCTGGGCCCCAGCCAGGGCTCCTGCATCCACATCCCACAAGCACACTGCCGCACCTGATCTCAATAAACGTTCCGCAATGGCATACCCAATACCGCGTGCGCTGCCGGTGACGATGGCGCTTCTGTTAGAAAGATCGATTTGATTCATGAGCGTAAATGGCGAGTCCATCATTAAAGAGAATGCCCCATGATGTTATCACAAAATTTTCTCCCTCAGTTGATTGATGCCTTACCCGGAATTATACGGACGGGTGAAGAGGCTTTAGCCTTCGCTAAGTAACTCCAAGACTCCCGAAAACTTATGGCAAACCCGCTCGTGCAGTCGATCAGACGTCTCATAGACGGTCCTACCCTCAACCTCTTCAGCAAGCCCCTGGCGAGCCGGGGGATGGATTATCTGCAATATCAACATCAACGAGCCCGCCGCCGTGTGGTTGAAAAACGTCTCAAGGAAAAAGGTGCTTACGGGGACATCGTGCAGAAAGGCCCGTTCAAAGGCTTCCAATATCCTTCGGAAGGTTACATCTCCTGCCGCTTTCAAAAAGTCATCGGCACCTATGAGCATGAGCTACACAGCTTGGTGAGCTACTTGGCCGCGAACCGCCGCTACACCCACATCATCAACATCGGCGCCGCAGATGGCTACTACGCCGTGGGGCTGGCATTGGCTTTCCCGGAATCTAAAACGGTGGCTTTTGAAATGCACGATCCGTCGAGGGCCACTCTCACCAAAGTCGCTAAACTCAACGGTGTCGAGAATCGTTTCGACATCCGAGGTGCCTGCGATCCCCAGGGCTTGATCGCTCTGGAAAAAGAGGTCAATCCTGAAACGACGCTGGTCGTATGCGATGTCGATGGTTATGAAATCGAGCTTCTGGTGAAAGGCGGCGTCTCTTGGCTCAATAAGGCCGACATTCTCATCGAACTGCATGACTGCCTGCGCAAAGGTGTGACTGACCAAGTGCAGAGCTTCTTTTCCCCCACTCATCACCTGACTAAGATCACCAACGCCGGTGTGGATTATAAACAATACCCTATCCTGCGTGATCTCCTTTTCCGAGAGATCAATGATTTGGTCAATGAGGACCGCAAAGGCCTCCAGGATTGGTTCTTCATGACCCCTGACGCCGCATTGCATCAGCAGGTCATGCAGTTACCAGGATCATACGTGGCCTAGGGGCCTGTCATACACGCTGAAGCTCTCAATCTCCGATGGTCCAACTGCTACGACTCAAAGACGAAATTCGGCATTCCACTTTCGCCCGTTCCCTCTTCGCCAGTGCATTAGCAGTCCGTGGCCGTCTTTCTGTAGACCTCGAAGAGAGAGCCGCTCGGTTGGCCCGCGCCTTTGATCTGGCTGAATCTCCGATTCTGAAGCAACGGATCCTCGCTAGTCTTCAAAAAAAGCCCGGGATCGAAAACGCCCCCCTTTGGGACGCCGTGGTTCGTTGTAATTCACGCTATCGTAAGGTCATTGCAGACGATCCTGGACTGAGCCGCAGCATCCTGCTGAAGACACCGTCCGAGGGAGGCGAGAAAGGCATCTTGTTGATGACCTTTGAATATAACTGGGCACGACTGTTAACCGCTCTCTCTGAAACGGAGTTTCGGTGGCTAAATGATCGCTACCATCTCGTCCTCTCTACCAGTTGGTCCCCCACCGATTACGCTGCCTTGGCCTGTGCCGTATCTCGCGTTCCAGGCACGGTGTATGTGCAGAGCTGTAATTATCAGGAGATTCCAATCATTGAGAGCTTTCACCCTCGCTTGAAGTGCCTGCCGACCCTGCCTTGTGACTGGATCAATCCCACCCTTTACCAGCCCCTGCCCTATGAGCAACGCAGCACCGACATCGTGATGGTTGCGAATTGGGGCGAGTTCAAACGACACTGGGAACTCTTCCAAATCCTGGCCCAGATTCCAGGAGAGTTAAAGGTGGTTCTCATCGGTCAAAAAGAGCCCGGCCGGACTCAAGACACAATTCGCCAACTGGCCAGGTCTTTTGGAGTGAACCACCACATCGAGATCCATGAATCCATCCCGATCCATGAAGTGGCTGCCCATCAATGCCGAGCCAAGGTCTCCGTCATCATGAGCCGCCGCGAAGGCTGCTGTGTGGCGGCAGTTGAGTCGCTCTTTGCAGGCTGTGCACTGGCCATGCGAGAAGATGCCCACGTGGGCCCGCTCGCCTACATCAACGATCAAACGGGCAGCCGACTCCGCCACGGCCACGCGGCAGCAGATCTGCAAGCACTGCTTCAGAAGACCCCGAAGCTCCGTCCCCACGTCTGGGCACAAGAGAACCTGGCCTGCCAAGTCTCCCACGCCAAGGTCAACGCCCTGTTCAAGTCTCAGAGTGAACTGGAAAATCGCCCCTGGACCCGGGACATCATTCAGCCGCAATGGAGGCCTCACCCGACTTACGCATCCCCCGAGGCAAAAGACGCTGTGCGCCCTGCTTATGAAGAACTGCACCAGTTCCGTCCAGACCTCTTCCCGGCGCATCTGCTGGATCGGAGTTGGAAATAGCCGTTAAATGTACACGAATGTTTCCAAAAGCCGTTTTGCTCTTGTTTGAAAGCTGTTGCAGCTTAAAGGAATTCTGACGTTCTAGCCGCCGCCTCGCCTCCTGATGGAATACAGAGCCGCTCTATTATTCCTATTTCTGTATTATATCCGGCCTCAAGATTGGATACCGGCGATGGTCGGCTTCAATATTGTGCGGCCCGTTATCCTCATCTGGATCGCCAGCTTCATGAATGCCCGGTCACGGTCTCCGGTGCCGGGAGTATTCAAGACCCCGCACGACTGGGCTATGCTGGCCTACTACGGATACATCGTGTGGACTTCGCCTGACTCAAATGGCACGTTCAAGGCCTTCTTACCCTACGTCGTCTTCTATTTCTTCACACTACACTCGCTTACCACCTGGGAACGGGTTTTAGGCTACCTGAAGTTCTGGAACTTTATGCTGCTCGGGGTGGCCTTCATGGCTGTGGCCAGTCTCTACGGCTTGGATCTGACCGGCGCCAAGGACATGACCTCCATGTTCTTTGACCGCCTCTGCATCGGCACTTGGCTTCACAATAATCCGAACGCGCTCGCTCACTCCGTCATCGTGGCCATTCCGCTCAGCTACGTTTTATATTTTTGGAAAGGCGGCTTCACGGGCAGAATCATCATATTCCCGCTCTGCTCGGCCCTAGCAGCACACTGTGCTTACAGCACCCAATCCAAGGGCTCTTTCCTGGTGGGCGGAGTGCTGTGTGTCTTAGTCTTTGTCATCGGCCGTCCAAAAGCGGTGCAGATCTTCGCCATCGCCATCGCCGCCACATTAGGCGTGTCCGCGCTGAGTTTCCTACCTCGCATGGAAAAAATGGGGAATCTTCGTGCCGATGAAGGTGTGCAAGGCCGCCTGATGGTGTGGGAAATGGCCCGTGAAATCACCCGCACCAAGTCCACAGGAGAAGGGTGGGGACAGTTTAAAGGATACATCATTTGGGAAGGCCAAATGGAAAATAAAGCCACCCACTCCAGTTACGTTCAGGTTGGTGCGGAGCTAGGCATCAATGGACTCTTTTGCTACCTCCTCCTGCTCTGGATCGCTGGGCGTTCGCTCCTGGTCGGTTCTCAGCTCACCCAACCCGAGACGGATCATGAACGCTGTCGTCGAGCAGCCATGCTTTTACTGATCGCGTATTGCATGTCAGGTTGGATGATCAACCGCCAATATCACAACGAATACTTCCTGGTGATCGCCGTAGCCGCTGCAATACACCGCCTGAATCTAGCAGAATTCAAACGTGCCCAAGATCTGCTCTTGCAGGCAGGAGCTGAAACATCATCATCGACAAATCCAGAAGCTGACGGAGAGAAAACCGCACCCCAACGACCCGAAGAGCAGATTCCTGAACCCTTGATGGCTTTCTTGAACAGTGGCAAAAGGCTCTGGAATCGCATCACGGCAGTGGACATCGGGGTAGGCGTCGCTGCCACATGGGCCGTACTGACCACCTGGGACTATGTGCTCAAAAACCTGTAGGCGAGTATTGGTGACGTTTCTCTGAAACCCTCACCAAAACTGGCCGAACAAAAGCAGCGAATCCAGAGGCCCTGTTAACGATCACCTTCACGCCCCCAACTCAGCGAGCAGGTTCTGATTCAGGCGAATGCCCGCTTCGAAGTTGGCAATCGGGAAGTTCTCGTTCGGCGCGTGAGCTTGGCAATCCGGCAGGGCCAGACCGAGAAGCAGGGTATCGGCATTCAGCACGTCCTTAAAGGCCTGCACGATCGGGATGCTCCCGCCTTCACGAATGAGCGCGGTTTTGCCTCCGAAGGTCTTCAACAAGGCCCGCTGTGCGGCCTGACCGAGTGAACCCTGGGGATCCATGAGGTAAGCCTGCCCCGTGTGACCGCGATAGATATCCAGGCGCACACTGGAGGGAGCTTTGGACTGGAGGTATGCCGTCGCCAAATCGAGAATCTGCTCGGGGTTCTGGTCCGGCACGAGGCGGAAGGATAGTTTAAAGAAAGCCTCACGTGGAATGACCGTCTTCGAGCCTTCGCCCTGATACCCACCGCCGATGCCATTCACCTCCGCCGTAGGGCGCGCCCAGCGGCGTTCGCGCTCGGTGAATCCAGGTTCGCCAAACAACTCGGGCACACCCGTGAGCATGAGGGTTTCTGCATCACCATCGCCAAGCTCGGCCCAGGCAGCCCGCTCCCAATCCTGGAGAGGTTTCACTGCCTCGTAAAAGCCAGGGATTTGCACCTTACCCTGCGCATCATGCAGCGAGGCCACCAAACGCGCCGCCATGGTGGCGGGATTGGGCACCGCCCCGCCAAAGATGCCGGAGTGCAGGTCAATGCTCGGGCCATGTACCTTCACCTCCATGCAGGCGATGCCGCGCAGACCGTACGTAAAGGTGCCGATGCCTGGGCCGACCATACCCGTATCCGAGATGGCCACCACATCACAGGCCAACTCCTCGCGGTGGGCTTCCAGGAAAGGCTTCAAGTTCGGGCTACCGATCTCCTCTTCACCTTCGAAGAGGATGGTCAAGTTCACGGGCAGATCGGCATGAGCCGCCAGGGTTTCAGCCAGCCCGGCTACGTGAGCCATCAACTGGCCTTTGTTATCCGTCGCCCCACGGCAGAAGATGACGCCATCGCGGATCGTCGGCTCGAAAGGTGGGGACTTCCATTCGGCAAAGGGTTCCGCCGGCTGCACATCGTAGTGGCCATAGAGCAGCACCGTGCGACGACCGGCGATGTGTTTGTTCTTCGCCACCACCACCGGATGCCCCGGAGTCTCATGCAGAGTGGTGCTCAGCCCCATGGAGGTCAGCTTCGCCACCAGCCACTCCGCACAGGCACGCGTATCGGCATGATGCTTGGAATCCGTGGAAACGCTGGGGAAGCGCAGGCAAGTGAGGAGATCTTCAAGGGCGGCAGACATGGAGTAAGCAGAAGCTGAGTTAAGAACCACTAATGAGGCACGAATCGACACTAATCACTGACAGATGTGAATCAAAATCATTCGTGCTCACGAGTTGCCCGAAGAGGTCCGTTTCCATAGGAATGCCGTCCCCCGCACACTCCATGTGCGGAAAGCCCAGCCTGCACCGATGCCTCAAGGCATCATGCTGGGGCGCTCACCTTGGAGCTGCTTCCAGTTGTTATACGCGAACATACCGAAGAAGATGGCGATGAAGATCTGCCCGCGTAAAGCCGCAAGAATCCCAAACCCGACGGCACAGACGAGGCTGATGGTCAGGGTGATCTTCATCCGCTGCGGACCGAGCACCGCCGCCAGGATATGCCCACCATCCAGAGGGACGATGGGGAAGAGATTCAGCACGGCCCAAAACAGGCTGACGTTCACAAAGGAACGCATGAAGTAACTGGCCATCAGGCTCGGGGTCTGCCAGGCATCCATCACCCACCACATGGCCACCCCGGCAGCGATCTGCACGAACGGGCCTGCGGCACTGACAAAAAAAGACTCACTGCGGCCAAACCGGCGCTCACTGGCCGCATAACCACCAAAGCTGTGAAACACCATGTGCACCTGCCGCGCCCCATAGTGATGCATGGTCAGCGCGTGCCCCAGCTCATGCACAAAGATGGAAAGCACCCCGGCAATGACCCAGACGAGCACGCGCTGCATCTCCTCGGGGGTATCCGCACCGATCAATCCACCCAGGAGCGCCAGCGTCAGCCAGAAGGTCCAGTGAATGATCACGGGAAAACCGAGGAAGGAAAAACGGAGCATGAGCTTGAAGCGGCACGAAGGAGCTTGCCGCCATTAGGCCGCCTGCTTCACTTCCCAGGTATGGATCGCAGGGTTGCAGATATCGCGAACGAAGGGCTTGGAATCGGCCTTGTCACCGAAGACATACACGCGTTTACGCAAAGTCAGCTTGGTGATCTGGAAGGCTGGGTTTTCCAAAGCGCGGTAGTAGTTAAGGATCATCTCCTTCTCCAGGTCCAGCGCACCGCCCTTCATGCCGTATTCCAGCGTGAAGCTAGCCTTGTCGAAAGCGAGGGTCTCGCCGTCACGCAGTGTCTGGCTGATCGGGTCCTGAAGCACCTGGCCCACAAAGGCTTCCAGCGCAGCGGCATCGCCTTCAAAGTCCACTTTATACACGGTCGTCTCCCGATAAGTCAGCTTCTGCGGCAGCGGCGCATAGAGCAGCTTCTGGCAGTCGCTTTCATGATCAAATTTACCGAGGATTTCGAAAAGACGTGTCATTGGAGAACGGCTTTTGATAGCGAGGAAGCCGGGGGATGCAAGAAATTGGACATCACGGACACAATCGGACGAAAAACCGTTTCTTGGGTTGCGATGGGGCCCATCTCGCATCAGGGGGGATCAACTTGGCCCCATCTCCAGTTAAGCTGGATCAAACGCCCACATGGATGGACCCGTGGAGCCTGCCAGGACCTGCCCCAGAGCGTTTTGTGAGGTGCCCTACCTGACCCAAGTAACAGCAGCCATCGTCAATGACAGAGACGTTTACAGCTCGTTGTATTTCAGATTGTTGCCGCGCGCTTTGTCGGCGGGGTAGCGTTTTTCGTTGCGATCCAGCTTCGCGCTCATGGCCTCGGCCAGGGGAATGTCCAGATTATGCGCCAGCTCGAAGAGCAGGATCGCCACATCGGCGATTTCATCGGTGATCTCGGCGCGCTTGGCCACCACCACCTCATCAATCTGCTCCGGCGTCTTCCAGACAAAATGCTGCATCAGCTCCCCAGCCTCTGCCGCAATGGCCACGGCCATGTCCTTGGGATTGTGAAAGGGCTTCCAATCACGTGCATCACGAAAGGCGCAGATGCGTTCGGTCAGGGCTTCGAGAGTCATGCTCATGGGCTAAGAAACACGGCGCTCGGCGTAAGTCCATGACCGATCACGCAGCGGAAGGCTCAGTCGTCGGCGGTAGCTCAGCCGCAGGCGTAGGTCGGTGCTTGGCCGAGAGCTTGAACGTGGAGTGATAACTGGCCAGCGCACGCAGACTGGCCCAATACCAGAACCCGCCAAGGCTGGCCACGGCGTTATAGCCGGCATCCAGAGCCGCCTCATCAAAACCATCCGTCCTAAGAGGGCCGATGAAAGATACGAAGGTCCATGCATACGCCACACTCACCAAGGCATGCAGACCCAAGAACAGCGCCCAAAACACCTGCCGGACATGATTCCCCGGAGCCCAATGCCAGAGCGTGACCGGGGGCTTCGGATAAGGATCGCTCATGGCTAGCCCCCAAATCATAGTCCAGGGCACGAGCAAGACAGGCAAGGTAAAGGCGGCGATGGCGGCCATGCCAACACTGTTCCAGACATGGTTGACATATTCGTCGCAAAACACCCAATCGGCCATTCGACAACCGCTGGTCAGGCTCAGGCAAAGCCCCAGGATAACAAGGGTGGCACGATGCCGTGGAATCTTCATAAGGTCGGGGGGGAAATGAAGTGCCTCAGGTTTTAAAGGCCCCGCCAGGGCAGAGTCAATCTTAAAAGCAGACCTGTCTCCCCCGCGCTCACCAGGGAATGACGTTGCCCTCAACCCATCAGGCCCACTTCCCCATCCACCATCCATTAATCCACCTCGCCCCCGTCTTATCCTTGCTGCCCGCCCGCTTTCCTCGCATCTTGAGCGCTCCTTCATCCCTTTTCTCTCACCCCATGCGGCGTCTCTCTGGTCTTCTCGGTTTGGTCCTGCTCCTGCTCGCCAGTTGCGGTCGCCACCCGCCCCCGGTCGCCCCGCCCCCGCAGGTATGGCATCTGCTGGAGGGAACTGCAGCCGCGCAGTGGCAGCAGGCAGGGATTCCCGATGAGGGCACCATCGAAGTGAAAAATGGCGAGCTGCATCTCAGCGCCGGTCTGCCCATGACCGGGGCCAAATGGCTGGGCTGGGATGACCACCTGCCGCAGACGAACTACGCCATCGAGTATGAAGCCCAGCGGGTGGAGGGGGAGGACATCTTTGGCATGGTCACCTTCCCCGTCGGCAGTCACGCCGCCTACGCCACCTTCGTTCTCGGCGGTTGGGGCGGCACCGTGACAGGCATCTCCAGCATCAACTTTAAGGATGCCAATGAGAATCAAACCCGCGGCGAGCAGCGGTTTGAAAACGGCCGCTGGTATCGCGTGCGGGTGGAGGTGCGTCCTGAGGATCTGCGGGCCTGGGTGGAGGATCGGATCGTGGTGAATGCCACCATCAAAGGCAAGAACATTACCCTACGCCCCGGTTTCATAGACCAATGCCTCCCCTTCGGCTTCGCCACTTGGGGAACGACTGCCAAAGTGAGGAATGTGGTGGTGGAGAGGTTGCGCTAGGTATCCGTTTCAGCGGAACCTTTGAAGAGAAATGCACCCAACAACGTTAGATTCCTATGTGGAGTCTCCCCCTCGAAGTAAAAAGCCATTTCCTACGCTCCTTCTTTGGTTTCTGCGCTGCCGTGTTGTGTCTCTTTGTTGGCTGTCAGACGCCATCAACTGCGGCTGAGTCTGGTCCGATTTCCGCACTGACAGTCAATGTTCGTGAGATGGGAGCGAAGGGAGATGGAGCCACTGATGATACCTCCGCGATTCAAAAGGCACTCGACGGTGGTAATCGCACTGTGGTCATTCCTGCTGGCAAATACATGATCAGCGCTGCCTTGCTTCTGGATTCTCATACTAGCCTGCTTCTGGATGAAAAGGCGGTGATCCGGCTGGCTGATCATTCAGGCAACGACGTGAATCTCTTTCTCTTAACGAACCGAGATCGCAAGCAAGGCAATCAGGACATTACCGTCGAAGGCGGAACCTGGGATGGAAACAACGAGCACAATGTTCGCGGTCTACCCGAAGAAATGCCCTGTTACACAGGAGTGGCCCTCAACTTCATCCAGGTCCAGCGACTCACTTTGCGCAATCTGACCATTCGGAATCCAGACGCCTATGCCATCCGTGCCTGCCATATCGAAGACTTTGTTATCGAGCACATCGGATTCGATTTCAGTGTCTTGCGAATGAATCAGGATGGTGTGCATCTGGATGGCTTCTGCCAGCGTGGCACCATCCGCCATCTAACGGCCCTTTCACCTTTTGCGACCAACGACGATATGGTGGCATTGAATGCAGATGATGGTAGTGCCAAGGAATATGTCATTCAGCAGGACATGGTGCCTGGCCCAATCAGAGATATCACAGTCGAGCACCTACGGGCAAAAAGTGCCTTCACTTTTGTGCGGCTGCTTAGTCATCAGGAATTGATAGAAAATGTCACCGTGAGGGATGTGGAAGGAGGTTGCCGATTCTATGCGGTGAATATGGATCGGTGGCGTTTTCCTGAAGGGGGTGGAAACATCCACAACGTGACCTTCCGCGATTTTAGGATCCGCAAGATGCCTGACGATTTTAGCCAACAACGCTCACCGGGGCTGCGGCCGCTGATCCACATTCAGACAGCGGTAAAAGGCCTGGAAATGGAAAATTTTATAAGACCTTCAAGCGATGAAGCAAACGCACCAACCTTGGTCCTGGACAATGGTCAGCAAAATCAAGTGCGCCTAGAGCGTGTTATGAACTCTTGAGAAGAGGGAGTTAAGCATCAGCACGGCAAAGGCCAGCCAGTGGATGCCTGCCAGGGAGGTCGTCAACCGTTCATAGTCTCTTGCCAGACGCCGGAACCGCGCTGACCAAGCAAATGAGCGTTCTACCACCCAGCGCCTGGGCAGTAACACAAAGCCCTTCTTGGCTTCTTGAAGTTTCACCACTTCCAGCCTGATGCCCTCTGTTTGGGCAGCTTCGGCGGGCTGCTCTCCTGTGTAACCTTGATCCACATAG